>NZ_JAAHHM010000010.1:0-116432 GCF_010692445.1 Moorena sp. SIO3E8
GCAACTCCTCAGTTTGACAACTAATACAATTGTTTCAACTTATAGTTCCACACCAACGACAAACAAAGGATATTTTCCACATCTGCTCACTATTTTGTAAACAAATATTAAGTTCGCCAGCGGTATCAATTCTGGGGGACTTTGAAATCTGTCTCCCCCAGGTTCCCCTCCTGGGAGGGGGTAGGGGTGGGTTAGGGCGCTAGGGGGGCTAGATCCGGGATTTTGTGGGAATTTTGAATTTTTAATTTTGAATTGATCACAAGCGGCTTGAATAGTAGCAGTATTGAGGTTAAACTGTACGGCGATGCGCTCAATTTGACCGTTAAGTTCTGCGGCTGCTGACCCTATATGGTATTCCCACAGGTCATATTGTTCCTGGTGGCTCAATGGGGGGATGTCTAGGTTAACAACAGTCCGCTGACAGTCAATTTTTCGGTCATAGCAGCTGAGGATTAAACGAGTATTGTTACTATCAATAAATTGGATCAGAGCATACTCCCGCCCTGGCTCAGAAAAATTATAACTATCGCAGTCAATAAACAGGACACTATTGCTCAGAAGGGCTTCCCTTTGCCAACGCTTCGCGAGTTGGTACACTTCCTGGGGCTTGGTGGTCAGAGCGGCAGGCGAGAGAGTGTGTAACTTTTTCCCCAAATCCTGACAAGTGGCGGAGGCAATTTGGTATTTAGTGGTTCGATCCGAGCCAGATAATTGCACCACGGGATAGCTATTTCTCCCCTCGCCGCCAGACCAAATGCTTATCAATTGCGACCCTATACTTAACTGAGAGGGAGGCAAAAAAACCGGGTTAGTCTGAGGCGGTTGGGGTATGATCTTGCCTGCTAATTCCTGGTCTGTGGCATATTCTCCTAACAGAAAGCAGAGGATTTGCTGGTCAATATGGAGGGGGGACTTGGTTAGGATTCTTCCTGGTTCAATGTGGAGCAGTTGCCAGTATTGTAAAGGGCTATGGGGAGAAAGGACATCCCAACTGGCTCCGGGCAGGGCGTCCATAGCTAAACTTATTGTAGGATAGTTTTTGTGAGGATGATTTTTTTGGGCAATGGCCACCAAAGACTGGAACATAGGTTCTATTTCCTGGCCCACGCACATGAGCAGGATATCCCTTTCAATTGGGGTTAGATTGAATAGGAGACAAAGTTGAGCCAGGGCAGAAGTATCGTCAACAAATTCAGTAACGATTTGTTGATTTTATTTCCCTTCTATGTAGTTTTATAAATAGTTACGAACTCGATCGATTTCTTGTAACAAAGAACTAAAATTAGTGTGATACCAGTTGGTTAGAGAAAGGGGTGCCATGTCGCGCTCCATTAAGACGGTGGGTACGACTGATATTGTTTTCTAATAGGGTACAAGGTAAGTAAGCAATCAGCCGTCAGCAATCAGCTATCAGCGGTCGGGGGGAGGCGTCACAGCGTCGAAGCCGGTGCCATGCCTAATTTTGTGCTCGCTGGCTCTATTACGGCCTAGGTCGTACTTTTTAAGACGAGCATGCTTGGATTTTCAACCAGGCGTACCAGCACCCCCCAGCTTGTTTTCTACCTCCCATTGATTAGCTGACGGCTGACA
This sequence comes from Moorena sp. SIO3E8, assembly GCF_010692445.1. NCBI lineage: Bacteria > Bacillati > Cyanobacteriota > Cyanophyceae > Coleofasciculales > Coleofasciculaceae > Moorena > Moorena sp. SIO3E8. The sequence goes on from NZ_JAAHHM010000010.1 coordinate 1,591, forward strand.
GCTGATAGCTGAATACTTACTAGAGAAAAAAGGAACTAGCTATGCGCACTACTCATACCTATAAACCGAAATATTCTCACTCTACTTCTAGGACAATTGCTCAAAAAAAGAAAGACGAAAGACGGAATGGTTTAAGAGAAATTTTGGATGCAGAGGAAAGGGAGTGGAACGCGGAAGAGGCGGTCGGGGAATGGGGAAGTATGAGTGCGAAGGTGATGCGCACCTTAGAATCAGGAGTAACCCAACCGGAAAGGGGAAGGAGATAAATGGGGCTGCAACCAAAGCTAACTATAGGAAAGCCGGGTGATAAATACGAGCAAGAGGCAGATCGAGTAGCGCGTCAGGTTGTACAGCAGATTAATTCACCACAGAAAGGTACGATTGAGGGTGAGGAGAAGGGTACGCCACAACAAGAAATACAGAGGAAAGCATTAACAGGGGGATTAAATGCACCGAACAATTTAGAAGGTGCCATAAAGGAAGCAAGAGGAAGGGGAAAGCCACTGGAAGAAAGGATGAGAATACCGATGGAGAGGGCGATGGGGGCGGATTTTAGTGGGGTGCGGGTGCATACGGATGCTCAGTCAGACCAGTTGAATAAATCGATTCAGGCCAAGGCGTTTACGACGGGGCAGGATGTGTTTTTTAGGCAGGGGGCGTATGAGCCGGGGAGTAGAAGAGGGCAGGAGTTGATCGCTCATGAGTTGACCCATGTGGTACAGCAGAATGGAGGGGCAGTGCAGCGTAGGCCAATACAACCGCAGCAGTTACACCATCGACCCGCATGCGAAACCCCATCGGCATCGGTGTGCGATAGCGCTAACAAGCCAAATGCAGAAAACACCGGGACGCGCATAGAGACAACTGAGGAGCCGCAAAACCCAACCGGCACGCGCTATCACCTTAAAACAGGCATTGAAAACCTCACAGGCCATGGGTGGGATGAAAAAACATGTCCTTATAATTTTGATAAACCAGGGGCGGTCAAAGCCCAAGCGTTCACACAGGGAAAGGTTTTTAACGTCGCCCCCGTACGAGAAATAAAACTACCACTTGGAACCGGGCATGTAGTCGAACAAAAACATGGCAGGGTGAAAGCAGATCAAAAACCAATAGACCAGATAATGATGAGCGTGGAGCATGGACGGGAGTATGAATCTCCAGTGTTGGGAATCCAAGCCACGCACAGGGCTATTACTTGTGCGGAAACCCGTACTAAAGGAATTCCACAATTACCAACAACACAAACCGAATTCACTCACCAATACTTTGGCTTGCCCCACGACAAGTCAACGGTAAAATCAAAGCAAATACAACGCACCAAAGATGATCAGCCCAAACCTCAGCCGAAAGGAACGGTGCAACAAGGAAAATTTATTATATGGCATAAAAATGACGCGATCCCAGGAATGACCACTATCGGTGCAGGACCATGTATTGTTATCTCACTAACATGGAAGGAAGAAGGGATTTGCGGATTAGCGCATCTGGACAGTGATTGCGACGTGGATGCGACAATAGAATATATGCTACTCAGTGCATATGAACGTGCATATATTGTAGCATATAGAGAGAATAATTCGACGCCTGGATACGTTAAATTTATTAGCAAATGCGAGGCCAAGTTAGCAGCTGGGCAAGGACAAGAGGGTACCGGATTAATAGGAATGAGAGGGTCAAGGGAAAGCGAAAAAATACTGCAGGAAGGGCAAATACTGCATCAGAAAGCCCGAGAATATCTAAATTTAGTTGGGGTAAGTAGCATTGAAAAGTTAACAAATAAGGGGCGAAAAGTTGCTACAGATTTCTTGACTATGGATACCAAACCATATGATTTAAAACCAATGATGAAGCTAGAGTCACGGCTAAAGTTTGACCCGTTGACTATTTGCTCAGATCAACCGGTAGAGGAAATTTCTAAAATTGAGGATATAGACCAGCTTAATTCACTCCTTCAAGCAGTAATATATAGTTATATAAATCAAAAAGAGCAAGTGCAATTGCCCCATACGAATAAAGTACAAACAATATGCCTGTACAATTTAGCGTATATCATTGCGCATCGCGTCAAACAGCTCCAGCATCCGGCACTTGAAAGCAGGTTGATGGATGTGGTGACAAAGGAATATATAAATTTCTGGATAAGAAGCCTAGGCGAAAAGTGATGATTGTCCCCGTAAAGGCGGGATGGCGTAAGTGCGATCGCTGATAAAGTAGGTGCGGCTCGTTCCTAGGAGGAGCTTCCTGAAACAGGAAGGGTATAACTAGGGGGAATCGCGGGGAATAGCCCGAATTCCTAACTATTTGCTGGATGGTGGTGAAAGTCCACCCCTTTAAGAGATAAGTGACTGTGCGATTCGTTGACTAGAAACCACACCCTATAAAGGTATGGGAGATTAGCTGATCTTGTAGATCTTGTAGGGTGGGCAAATTGAGATGATAACTGTACTAATTGGCAAACTATCATTATTTGCCCACCCTACCCGACTACTTAATTTAGTAGGGTGGGCAAATTGAGATGATAACTGTACTAATTGGCAAACTATCATTATTTGCCCACCCTACCCGACTATTTTGTTGCTTAATAATGGTTATATTGATGAAGTAGTAGGGTGGGCAAATGGACATGATTGGTGATCAATTGGTAATACGTAGAATATTAGCCCACCCTACCCCACATTCATAATTTGCCCACCCTACTCCCCTGCAAAATCTTCTAAATCGCTAAAATCTAGAACTTGTGGTAAATTCCTGCCACAACAACACCCCCAATCGGGTCGATACTTGCCTCGCTCCACCCATTTGTGAAAACTGGAATATTCCCACAAATGAGGACAAGACACCAAACCATGTTTAACTGGATGTAGCGTGAATATAATCTAAATGTCGGTGTAAATCATGGTCATTACGAATTGTATGCTCCCAAAACCGACGTTGCCAGACATTGCTTTCTCGATGCTTACGACGAGAAGCAGAAACATCTACCTCAAATGAGCGTTTTCCCCGTAAAGAGCGGGTAAATAACACCTTAAACCGAGAGACTCGCATAGAATAATTAGAATCATCCGGTGGTAACGACCAGATAAAATGAAGATGATCCGGTAAAACAACCGCTGCTGTGATGTCAAAGGGTTTTTCTGTCCGCATTTTTGCGATCGCCTTCCGTAACAGAAATATATTCTCAACATCTGAAAATAGAGGAATACGGCGATAAGTGACTATTGTCAGAAAAAATACTCCTCCTGGCACATAAGAACGACGATAGTTCGACATATTGAGATTTTGATGGTGGCGAGCATCCTCTGTTTCAGTTTAATCCCGATTCAGAGTGCGTACGCGGATCTTGAATGGTTATGCAAATGGTCAAGCGGTTCGAGATGAAATTGCCTTCCGTTTAGTATTTGCCCACCCTACCCGTTCCGAATGCGATCGCACTCTTGTAGTTTGGTGGGCAAATGGTCAAGCGGTTCGTGATCAAATTGCCTTCCGTTTAGTATTTGCCCACCCTACCCGTTCCGAATGGTCAAGTTTGGTGGGCAAATGGTCAAGCGGTTCGAGATGAAATTGCCTTCCGTTTAGTATTTGCCCACCCTACCGAACCGAATGCGATCGCACTAAAGCAACATTTAAGGCTTGCCACGCCACACCATGAATCTTGACTAGACTTTCAGTTATACATATAATATATGTATGACCTTGGAATATGATCCAAGAATTGCAAAAACCAATTGGCAAAAGCATGGTGTTTCCTTTGCGGAAGCTGAAATGGTGTTTTTCGATCCCCAAGCCATTCATGACATTGATCCAGATTCGATTAGTGAAGAACGTTTCATCGCAGTGGGAATAGGAAACTCTGGATTACCATTGGTCGTTGTATATACCATGCGCGGTGAGGTGATTCGATTAATTTCTGCTCGTCGCGCCACAAAACAGGAGACAAAAGCTTATGAGAAAGGAATATGATTTTTCTAAAGGAAAACGAGGAGCCGTAATTCCTTCTAAAGGAAAAACACGCATTACTATTTATCTCGATGATGAAATTCTAGCCAATTTTCGAGAACAGGCCGAAACGGCTGGAATTGGTTATCAGACTCTGATAAATGAAGCTTTAAAAAAACATCTTCTACTGCCAAATGAGCAACCTCTGACCCAAGGGGATCTACGCCGTATTCTTCGTGAAGAATTATCAGATAAAGTAGGGTGGGCAAATGGACATGATTGATGATGAAATTGCCAAGCTCTCAGAATTTGCCGACCCTACCCTAAGGAATGCTCGCTTTACCCCCTACTTCATTCGTCACCTCCGCCAACACTTTAAATACCACAGGTTTTGTGATGCAAGGGAGCAAGAGTAATGGCAAAAGACTTATTTCATGATGTTGTCAAAAATGCCTTAATTAAAGATGGTTGGCAAATTACCGATGATCCGTTTTTTTTGAAAGTCGGCGGAGTAGAATTTTTTATTGATCTGGGGGCCGAAAAACTAATAGCGGCAGAAAGAAATGGTCAGCGGATCGCAGTGGAAATCAAAAGTTTTATTAATCCCTCCTCTATTACAGACTTCCACCTTGCCATTGGTCAATTCATTAACTATCGAGTAGCCTTAAAGGTAAAAGATCCAGAACGACAATTATTTTTGGCGGTTCCAGATACCACCTACCAAAGGTTTTTTCATAAGGATTTTCCTCAAATGGTTATTCAATATTACCAACTTAAACTATTATAGCGTTTCTCATACCTTTGAGGTACACATTATTTTTTTTCTATTCCCTATTCCCTATTCCCTATTCCCTATTCCCTATTCCCTATTCCCTATTCCCTATTCCCTGCTCCCTGCTCCCTGCTCCCTAAAACCCAGAGATTTGTACCTCATGGGTATAATACTTGCTATAAGTTATGACATTGATAATGAGGTAATTGTATCATGGAAAAGCTAGAAAAGCTTCAAACTTATCGCAGCATAATCAAGCAACTACTCAGTCAATATGCCAGTTACAAACCCTCTCATGGTGACCTTGAAATTCATAGCATTTTTGATACGGAAAACGACCATTATCAAGTAATGGCCATCGGCTGGGACAAGAAAGAAAGAGTTTATGGCTGTTCAGTTCATTTAGAGATAAAAAATGGCAAGATCTGGATTCAGAATAACAATACTGAATGGGATATTGGTCAAGATATGGTTAATATGAACGTTCCCAAAAATGATATTGTTATTGGGTTTCAGCCACCTTCTATGCGGCAATACTCAGGCTATGGCACAAAGTAAGCATATGCGCTACGCGCACGCTGCGCGAACAGCGGTCAGCGGTCAGCCGTCAGTGCCTACGCGTAGCGTGGCCGTAGGCCAATCGCTCTTGTAGGGTGCTTCGCGGTGAAATGTAACGCACCATCTATATACAAATTGAAACCAAAATATCCTTAACCAATACAATGGTGCGTTACGGCTTAAACTATGGCAATATCATCTATTTTTATCAACCAAACCGCCTAACGCACCCTACAAAATCTACCTGGAATATTGCTAAGCATTCTTCTGCTAACAAAATTCATGCAATCACCCAGCATTACTAACTCCTTAAACGCTTTTCTCCAACAACCGAATATAGAAGCATCTCCTGCTTGGGAATTCATCCATGGACACCCGAAGCAAAAGCCTATGCCAACATTGTTTCATTCCCGCCTCCAACGCAACCTCGTAAACGCCATCAACAATCAAACCCATGCTTGCGTTGCGATTCAAGAACTCCGGTGCATCATTCCTCCCTTATCCCCTGTACCAGATATTGTCGTTGTTAAAAGCGATCGCCTCAGGGATCAAGATGGCCCCCGGTCAGGTTCACGCCTTCTGGTTAATTGAAATTCGTTCCCCTGACCAAAGCACATTAGACCTACAGAACAAAATTTTGCACTTTAGGTGCGCTTTCCGCATCTAATTATTAAATTCGCCACGGGTCGCACCTCTTGAGCAACGGGACTCAGCTGGCTTGGCTAATCGATATTCAGCGACAGCAAATCTGGGTTTGGGAAAACCAGGAACTACCACTGGTGTTTGCCGGAACTGACATACTCCCCACCCTTGACAATATCTCAGACTTTACAGTAGACGCAATAATTGGAATGACCCGACAGCGATAATGTAAGTATTCAGCTATCAGGTATCAGCTATACCAAAGGGAACAGCGGATCTGGGAACAGATCTTGTAGGGTGGGCAAATGGACATGATTCTTTATCAAATTGCCTTCCGTACAGAATTTGCCCACCCTACCGAACCGAATGCGATCGCACTGATGCTATTTGATCAATCAACATACAGCGGTTTGCACTTCAGTTAGGTACAAAGTTTTGGGTTTTTAGGGAGCAGGGACTTCGGAGCAGGGACTTCGGAGCAGGGAGCAGGGAAGAGGGAAGAGGGAAGAGGAGAAACAATGTGTACCTGATAGTTATGTAATCCGCCGTAAGAGGAATTATATCAGTAGTAGGGTGGGCAAATGGACATGATTGATCATGAAATTGCCAAGGGATCAGAATTTGCCCACCCGAGCCTACGGAATGCGTACGCACTACTGCTGGTTGTAGGGTGGGCAAATAGATATGATTGGTGATCAATTGGTATTACTAGGATAATTTGCCCACCCTAAACTAGTAGCGTACGCACTTTGGGAACAGTAGTAGGGTGGGCAAATGGACATGATTGGTGATGAAATTGTATTAATTTGATATATTGCCCACCCAAAGCCTATCTTTGGGAACAGTAGTAGGGTGGGCAAATGGACATGATTGGTGATCAATTGGTATTACTAGGATAATTTGCCCACCCTACACTAGTAGCGTACGCACTGGTCGGGGTTAGGGGTGGGTCCCGATTCCCGATTCCCGATTCCCGATTCCCGATTCCCGATTCCCCATTCCCGATTCCCGATTCCCGATTCCCGATTCCCGATTCCCCATTCCCGATTCCCCATTACCTATCTCCAAAGTAAAAAACCTACCCCTGAAAGCCCCGCGCCCCCGCTCCAAACTCTTCCCCTGTTCCCTGTTAAACACTTCTGATGACTTGGATTATTACACAGATACAAAAATTCGGGAATGCCATCTCTAAGGTGTTTACCGCCAAGCTATTTGAATTTGGTGGCCAAGCCTTTTCTCTGAGTTTCTTAGGCAAATTCCTGTTTTTATGTATCATCGCTATTCTGATATCCCGTACCATCAAAGCTCTGATTAAACATTGGTTACTGAGCCGTTTCAGGATGGATCGGGGTACTCGGGAAGCCCTCGCTTCTATTATCGGTTACATTCTAAGTATCTTAGGGTTTTTAATCGTTCTACAAACGTCAGGGATTAACCTAAGTTCTTTAGCAATCTTTGCTGGTGCTCTCGGTATTGGCTTTGGAATTGGACTACAAGATCTAGCTAGCAATTTTATCAGTGGTCTGACTATCCTGCTTGATCAACCGATTAAAGTGGGAGACTATATAGAAATCGATAATCTGTCAGGAACTGTGGAAAAAATATCGATTCGCTCTACAGTAATACGAACCATTCACAACGTTTGTGTTATTATTCCCAATAACAGTTTTGTCCAAAACAATGTCATTAACTGGAGCTACGAAAACCCTACAAGTCGTCTCCAAATTCCCATCAATTTTCCCGATGAATTAGATCCCCTTGTGATCACAGAGCTGCTGTTAGCGGCTGCCCGCCAAGAACCTCGAGTTTTATCTTCTCCCTCTCCCCAAGTTTGGTTCAAGGGGTATGGAGAGGAAGGGATGGATTTTGAACTTTTGGTTTGGATCGATAAACCAGCAGAGAGCCAAGGGATTAAAAGTGCTTTGTATTATCTGATTGATACTGAATTGCGATCGCGCCACATCGAACCCGGCCACCCTGAGCGAAACTTGCGTATTCACAATCCAGAAGCCTTAGTCTCCCTGTTTCGGCAATTACAAACCCCCGGGGTGACTAATGGCTCCTCCTCAACCCACAAGCAATCAGCTACAGCTAAACGCAAACCCAAGTCTAAATCCGCTAAAGCCTGGAAGCTGGCAGATCTATTGCGGCAAGTAAGTTATTTTCAAAACTGCAGCGATATCGAACTGCGACATATCATTGAAGAGGGCTATCGGAAAACTCTCCCAGCTTACGAAACCATCTGTCGGGAAAACGATCCAGGGGACTCATTTTATATTATCCTATCTGGAAAAGTGGAAGTGTTTGTAGAATCGATTGGAAAACGAGTCGCTACCCGTAAGTCTGGGGAATTTATCGGGGAGATGTCTCTGCTGATGGGTACTCCCCGTACTGCTACTCTTCGTACCCTAGAAGAGACGATGCTGTTTGTGGTGGATCGAGACAATTTACAAAGTCTATTGGCTAAGCACGAAGAATTAGCTGACCGAATTTCTGAAGAATTATCCAAACGTCAAGAGACATTGGAACGCTTAGGAATAACTGTTAGTAGCACAGAGGAAGACGAAACTCCTTTCGCGGAAATTCGCAAACGTATTCAATCAATTTTTGGTATTTAAAACCGATAGTTATCATGAATAAAATAAATCAGGATAATCAGTATCTATTACACCCATCAATTGATGATTTAGCTCAGCTTCCTAGCTCCTTTATCGAAGCAGTCACTAGGGTGAAAACCTTTGCTCTGTTGGAAATGGAAAAAGAAACGGAGCGAAAACAGCTTTACTATCATAATTGTGACCATGTTAAGGGAGTGCAGCGTAGGGCTGATCGGATTTTCCAAGCCATCAGACCCTATTGGGAAGCCTGTCTGGACAATGATATAGCAGCAGACTATCTGAGCAGAATGAAACAGTTAATCGATCTGTGCGCCATTGCTCACGATATGGTACAAGAGTTTCTCCCTCAAATCAAACCCCATACTTCTAGACGGCGAGAAAATGGTGTGAGCGAAGCCGCTACAATTACTAAGCTTTTGGATTACATCAAAAATCAGAATGAATGGATAAGCAAGCAAACTTCTAACCATCTGACCTTGTTTACCGATTCAGATTTACAAATCATTACAGAAGCCATTAATGCTACCATTTGTTGGTATGATAGTTTAGACAATACAATTTACCAACCTGACCTCTACTCTTCTGATAAAAACTTATCTCTGGTAGCTCGGATTATTGCTTTGGCTGATTTAGGCACTTTGGGAATGGAAGGAATTGAAGCATTTAACCAGGAAGGCAGTCTGCTATTTCTAGAAGAAAATCCTGATATTATCCCAATACTTTTGAATCACGATCTTCCATATTATGAAGCTATCGATAAACAAACGCTTTATGAAAATCTTAGACAACGGCTCCTGAAAAGGACTCGCTTTCAAGTCAATTTTGCTAAGGGACGAATGGCGAGATTTGCTCGTGAACTTAAAGGGTTGACCGCCGAAGCAATTTCGGTTTTAACCCAGGATGTTTTTAAGTATTTGAATCCAGCCATAATTCAAGAAATTGAATTATTAACTCCTACCGCTAATGACACTAATTTTGAGGAATTGATTGAGTTTTTTAAGCTCGAAAACTATGTAGAAAAGTAGGTGATATCAGCTTAACAACAAGATCAAAAAGGCAATCAATGATAGTGTTGCCGAATCAACTAAAAACTACTAAAATCGATTAAACGCGATTAAACGTGATCAATAATACCTCAATAATCGGAAATATCTGTTCGGATACGCTCTAAGGAACTATTCATATCTTTCAATTGTTTTTGAATTGCTAATAACTGACCTTCAAGTCTGGAAACTTTGCTAAATTGATTCTGCTCCTTGAGCACCTTGTCGAACTTTTCCTCCTGCTCCTGCTTGAATTCATCGACACTATCACTGATATTGCTGGTGATAATTCCAACAAACAGATTGATAGTAATCATCGCCCCCAACATCACAAAGCTTACAAAAAAAAGGACACCAATCAGGGGTAAAGCTGAGGGATTTGTGCAAAGTGCTTCTATACCATCGTAACCATAGCTTTCGCAGCCATACATTTGGATGTACATCAAATCTGTCCAACCTTCTAGGGTTACTACTTGAAATAGAGACAAGATAGATTTGGGTAAGGAAGAAAAGTGCATCGGATCGTTTTCAGCAAATAAAAAGGTTCCGGCTACCCCATAAATATAGAACAAAATACAGAGAAGTAAAAATACATATCCCATGGAGGGTAGGCTTTTGAGTAGAGCTCGGACGAGTATTTGTAAGCGAGGCAAAGCAGATATTAGCCTAAATACTCTCAGCAGCCTAAGCATACGTAGCACTATAAAATATTGATTATCAATGGGCAATAGTAACGCCACAACAATGAATAAATCAAATAGATTCCAGCCATTTTTAAAGTAGTTCCATGGATGACTAGCTTCAGCACCTATCTTAATAAAAATTTCAGCAATAAAAAACCCTAATATTAGATGTTCTATAAAAGTGACAATAGTGCCGTACTTTGCTGTAAATGATGGATAAGTTTCCAGACCTACTATAATGCTAGCCAAGATTATTACGCTCAAAACTGTATTCTGAAAGAGTTCAGAATTAGAAATTTTTTGGAGTGCTACCTGCATAAAAAAAATTAGATAAACAATTACAGTGGGCAACTTGTGATATCATTATATCCCGATGAATACTTATCATTCCGGGTGCTTGGTCATTGGTAATTAGTCATTAGTCCTTAGAAATCACTAATGAATAAACTATAGTACCACTATCCTTAGGCAATTATTACTATACTATATATCGCATTTATCAATTCGGTGAGGTACAAAGTTCTGGGTTTTAGGGAGCCTCGGAGCAGGGAGCCTCGGAGCAGGGAACAGGGAACAGGGAGAAAATCCAGCGTTGCTTAATAATGGAATGATTTTAAGAGTAGGTGCGCTTTCCAATGGGCGAGTAAATCGCCCTTGGGTCGCACCTCTGGAATGGGCATCAGGCGTGGAATGGGCATCAGGCGTGGAACTGGCATCTTGCCAGTTTCAATGTCTTGATGCAGTCGCTCATGGGGGAAACCCCCGCAGGTCGGCGCTGCATCGCTATATTTTCGAGCGGGCAGGATGCCCACTCTACTCCTATTCATTCCTCAATTCAGCAACGCCGAAAATCCCTCCCTACTCCCTACTCCCTACTCCCTACTCCCTACTCCCTACTCCCTACTCCCTACTCCCTACTCCCTACTCCCTACTCCCTACTCCCTACTCCCCTTAACCCAGATAGCTTACTTCTTGGTAAACCGCCAAACTCCATCCCAATTCTGTGGCACTCCTTGAGCGATCAACTGGTTAATTCGCTCCACATATAAGGCAGCGGTCTTATCCAAAGGATTCACCATTAACACGTGATTAAAATACTTTAAAGCCTTGTCAAATCCTTGAGTGCAATAACACTCTAAACCTTGTTCAAAATCCAGTTGCGTTTTTAACTTCAATTCCCTAACTGCTTCAGTATCACCATCCAACACTTCATAGATGGCAAGAGGTTCATTTCTCCCTTTAACAATTGCTCGATCTATAAACCGAATTTGATAGTGATTCCGATTGCTCAATTTATCTAAGGTTTGCTGAGAAATTAATAAAGAAACCCCATAGAACTTGGTCAACCCTTCCAAACGAGCGGTCAAGTTAACATTATCAGAAAAAGCATCCCCCTGCATTCGGAATGTTTCTCCAACCATCCCCACCATCATGTGACCATAGTGGATGCCAATCCCTACTTGAATTGGTAAATAACCCTTGGCTTCACGTTTTTGATTGTATTGGTGGACTTTTTTGAGCTTGGCAATTCCAGCACAGACAGCATCATCAGCGCCATCAGGGAAAATTGCCATCATGCCATCCCCTAGAAATTTGACAATAAAGCCATCGTGATTGCGAATTTCAGGACTGACACGCTTAAGATAGGCATTGACGAAGTCAAAGTTTTCCTTTGGTGTCATACTCTCAGAAATGGTAGTGAAGGAGCGAATATCACTGAACATTACCGCCATTTCTTTACTAACATGGTCCCCTAATTGGACATGAATCACATTTTCCTTGTGCAGAAAATTTAGATATTCAAATGGGAAAAACCGAGCAAAGGAATTTTTTAGGGTTTCCAGAGTTTCATTGGCTTGAGTCAATTCTTGCTCACGGGCTTTTACAGTTTGAACCATGTGTCGGAAAACTCGTGCTAGTCGTCCTAACTCGTCGCTCCGAGCGGCTACTTCCTCCAAACTTTCTGGCTCAAATGTATCATTTTCCACAGCAGCGGCTGCTACTGTCACCTTTTCTACCTGTTTTATATACTTTGACTGGCGCAGATTTTCAGCTTTAAGACGCTCTTCAGCTTCGGTTCGTTTCAGAAAGTTCAGATAGGCTTTAGAATGGTAACGAATACGAGCAATTAGTTCTACCCGATCTGGCAGTTTTACTAAGTAATCATTTGCTCCAAATCCAAAGGCTTTAGCTTTAATTACTGGTTCTTCTTTACTTGAGAGTACAATCAGGGGAATAAGTCGAGTCGGGGAATCTTTAGAGCGCAGAAAACGCACTAACAACAAGCCATCTATCTCCGGCATGACCAAATCTTGTAGAATGACCGTTGGTTGGTACTCCTTAGCTACCTTTAAGGTTTCAGTTGGATCCTGACAATAGCGGAAGATAATATCCTTTTCCGGAGCTAACATGCGGCGGATGGCTTCGCTGATCATGGGCTGATCATCGATAAGTAGGACTTTAATTGGCTCTTGAATCACCATTTTGATTTTAATGTCCTTGTCAAGCTTTGGCTATCAATTAGATCAGGTACAGCATAGATAAATAACCTAGGGTTAGCTAATTCGTTTAGCAGTTTATCAAATTTTGTTAAATACTCTGGGTAAACTGGGAAAACTATGTCATGCCAATTGTGATTAATAGTCAGCTATTGTTAAGAATTATTATAAGGGAGCAGTGTTGTGGAATAAAAGTGATATTGGAATTTAGCTAAGGCTTAAACGCGAATCCTTTGATTAGGGCAGGTGCGATCGCGTCTAGGGGCAAAATTTCCACCGCCGCCTTCAACTCTGCTGCTGCTTTCGGCATCCCATAAACCACGCAACTGCTTTTATCTTGGGCAATCGTATGCCAACCTTTAGAGCGCAACAGTTTTAGCCCTTCAGCTCCATCTCTACCCATGCCAGTTAACAAGACAGCCGTGCCCTTGCGCTTCCAGTACTCGGCTACACTTTTGAAAAAAACATCCACGGAGGGGCGGTAGGGATAATTACTGGGTTTGCTGGTGTAGGTTAACCTCAAATTCGATGTTAAACACAGGTGGTCTTTGGTTCCAGCAATCAATACTTTCCCTACTTCAGGACGGCTACCGTCAGACGCTAGTTGGACTACCAAGGGTGTCTGATGATTCAACCAGTCCACTAAACCTGAAGCAAACTGCAGATCCACATGCTGGACAATCACAATTGCTGCACTGAAACTTGCTGGTATGTTGGAGAGAATCGTTGCTAGAGCCTTTGGTCCTCCAGTAGAAGCACCAATTGCGATTAAGGGCGGAAGATGGAGTTGGGAATTTCGGGCTGGGGATTTTGAATTTCGGGTGGAAATTCCTATCAGTTTACCAATGGTAGCAATTTTAGTAAGTAGTTCTTGGGCAGCGTCTGGGTTACCGCGAGTGCCCAACACTGGCAGGCTGACAGCATCTAAGGCTCCATATCCAAGGGCTTCAAATACTTTAGATGAATTCTGCTGGATGCTAGCGGTTACCACTAAAATCGCACAGGGAGAATGTTTCATGATCTGGCGAGTTGCCTCAACCCCATCTATTACTGGCATGGTCAAATTCATCAAAATTAAATCTGGGAGGTCTTTGGCACATTTGGTAATAGCTTCGGCACCATCACTAGCAACCCAAGCTACTTTATAGTCTGGAACCGCCATCAAGACACGCCGCAGAGTCTCTACTGCCATCATTGAATCATTAACAATTGCTATTTTCATGTCATAAAAATGCTGATTACTTTTTTATAAGGGAGTAGGGAGTAGGGAGTAGGGAGTAGGGAGTAGGGAGTAGGGAGTAGAAAACTAAATGTACTTCATAATTATGATCAACATAAGTATGATTAACGCTATAGTCGATTTTATTGATTGCTGAATTCCACCTTAGTAATTCATAAGCTTGGCTTCAAACTTTACTATTTAAAATTAACAAGCAAGCCATCCAAAATCACCAATGAATACTCCCTACTCCCCAATTAAGTCAATCACCGCATTCAACAACGAATCATCATGGAAACTACTCTTGGTTAGATAATAATCTGCTCCAGCTTCCAAACCTTGAAGACGGTCTTGTTCGCGGTCTTTATAGGAAATAATAATCACAGGGATTGATTTTAATTTATCATGGCTTTTAATATGGCTGACTAGCTCAATGCCGTTCATGCGGGGCATATCAATATCACTGATCACTAAATCATAAGGGTTGGTGCGAACAGCGTTCCAACCATCCATGCCATTAACAGCTACTTCCACCTCATAACCTTGGTTTTCCAGTAACTTACGTTCCATTTGCCGCACGGTAATGGAATCATCAACTACTAGAATGCGTTTCGGCTGTTGGATATCAGTATCATCAGTATCACCACTGACTTGGCTCAACTGGCGGCTATTGAGTAGGTTATCAATGGAGCGCACTAAATCTGACACATCCAAAATTAGAATCGGGGAACCGTCTCCCATCAAAGCAGCAGCACTGATATCCTGAACTTTGCCCAGCCTCGGATCTAATGGTCGAACCACTAAATCCCGTTCACCTAAAAATTTATCAACTACTAATCCAAAACGGTTCGATTGGTCACTGATGATCACCACTGGTAGGGTTTTAGATGTGATATAAGAGTCATCTAATTCCAACACTTGATGGGCAGCTACCAGTCCAATGTTTTCATCATTAAGGGTAAAATATTGCCGCTTTTCTACTACAGAAATTTCGGTTTTATCTACCATGACAATTTTGTCAATTCGTGCTAACGGGAACGCATAAGGTTCACCATATATATCCACTAATAGGGTACGAATAACTGATAGAGTCAAAGGCAATTGGAAGTGGAAACTCGTTCCTTGCCCTAGTTTAGAGGTAGCTCGTAGGGTGCCACCTACCTGTTGTGCCATAGTCTTGGCAATATCTAAACCAACGCCACGACCAGAAATTTCGGTTACCTGCTTAGCGGTAGAAAATCCCGGCAAAAATAGAAACTCCATCAGCTCATGTTCAGCCAGCTGGCTTGCGATGT
Source organism: Moorena sp. SIO3E8 (assembly GCF_010692445.1). Classification (NCBI taxonomy): domain Bacteria; kingdom Bacillati; phylum Cyanobacteriota; class Cyanophyceae; order Coleofasciculales; family Coleofasciculaceae; genus Moorena; species Moorena sp. SIO3E8. Next base: position 16,858 of record NZ_JAAHHM010000010.1, read on the forward strand.
CTGGGGTGATCATTTTTTGGCGGACAATTTTTTTCCGCAATTTCTCTGGATCTATGCCTTTGCCATCGTCAGCAACAGTAATCGATAACATCCCACCACGATGAAGGGCTTCCAGTCGCACGGTACCTTGGGCTGCTTTCCCCATTGCTACACGCTCTTGGGGAGGTTCAATACCATGGTCTACAGAGTTACGCAAAATATGAGTTAGTGGTGCTTCTAGTTTCTGTAAAATATCTCGATCTACTGCGGTAGATTTGCCGATAATTTCTAATTTAACTTGTTTATTCAGCTTTCTGGCTATATCCCGAATCATCCGAGGAAAACTCTGTACCCCATCAGCAAAAGGACGCATGTGAGACGCAATCACTTCTCGGTAAAGACGATCCGAAAGATTAGCAGTGCGACGTGCATACAGTTCTAGTTCACTCATGCGATCGCCCAAAATTTCCCGACATTCCTGTTCCTTTTGTCGAGCAACTTTTAGATATTCATCCCCCACTTGATTCACCTGGGATATTGCTAAAGAATCCTGTAATTTTTCTAGGATCTTCGATAATTCCATTTGATGTTTCTTGAGAGTCATCAAAGAATCAGCAAATGGTTGTAGCCAATTCGCCTCCACTAGGGATTCACCGGCTAAACCCATTAAGCTATTTAAGTTTTCAGCACTGACTCGCACAACTCTCTCTTTAGCTTCCGGCTTTTTGGCACTATCCAAAGCAATCAATGGTGGCTTGGTTAAATCATTCCCTGGGCTAGATGAGGATTGATTGTCTTTGGCAGCCACTTCAGGTTGAGGGTTGTGGCTCACAGCCTGCTTCAAGGGTTGACTTTCAATCTCTATCGTGCTATGGTCAGACTCCTGACTAGGTACTTGAGGGGGAGAATCGGTTTGAGCCTGGTGAGTTACTACCTGATCACGATTTTGCTGATTAACAGTTTGCTGATCAACAGTTTGATCTTGAGTCTCTATGGCTGTATTCGTACTATCGAGAGTGGAAACTTCAGAAGGATCATCTATAGCGCTTAGTTTTTCCGAGTTCTGTGACCCCGAGGTACTAGGGGCAGCAGATGGAGATGGCTGTTGTGGGGAGGAGGGTGCAGATTCTGGTGCGAGAATTTTAGCGATCGCAATACTCTGATGTTCAATGGCTTGCCCATGTTCAGACAGCCATTGCTCTAAATTCATTTCACCAACTTGGCTGATTTGTTGGAGGAAATCGACACCTTGTAGCAAGACATCGATGTGAGCTGCTTTGAGGGTAATGGTTTTATTCATAGCTGCCACAAAGCAATCCTCCATGGTATGAGCAATGTTAACAGCAGCATCAATTTGGACAATGCGGGCAGCACCTTTAATGGAATGGGCAGCACGCATTAGGGATTCCAATTCTTGGCTGGAGGAAGGATTACTTTCCAGAGCCAATAACTTGTCATTTAATATCGCTGCTTGGCTTTCCACCTCCATGCGGAATAAATCCAACATGGAGAAATTGCTCATATCTTGTCCGCTGTCTGTCATAGGATTTTAGAGTTTAGAGTTTAGATTGATGATCTTTTGTAAGCATTCAGCGGTCAGCTGTCAGCGGTCAGCCGTCAGTTTATTTTATTCAAAAGCTGTTCGCACCTCAAGTAGCGTGGCCATAGACCCAAAGCTGTTCGCGTAGCGTGCGCGTAGCGCTAATCGCTGTTCGCTGATGACTGATAGCTGATGACTGATAGCTGATAGCTGAATGCTTACATAGATAGCACTTTCCACTCATCACCCCATCGGGTTACGTAATCTTCCGATTTAGGGTGTAAAACAATAACTCATCGTCCAAGTAATTCACCTTTTTATCTTGCCAGTTAATTATCCATTTTGTATAAGTATATGTAGCGTTAGAAATAACCGCTGGTGCATCGAGTAATTCATTAGCATGAAACCGTTGAACAGTAAAAATTTCATCAACGGGAAAGACCCATCGGTTGCCCTCAATTTCCACAACCACCATCCGTTGATACATCACACTACTCACATTGGTTTTGGATTTTAGAGTTAAGGGCTGTTGGATTTTGGATTGCTCGGAATCTGAGTTAGCAGGATTATCTTCCAAACCAAGGAGATGGCTGAGGGAAACGCACATTAGGATTTCCCCACGAATATTCACAATTCCCAGTAAGATCTCGTTGCTGCGGTGGGGGATAGTGTGGATAACACAAGGCTGGGTTACTTCTTTGAATAACTTTGCAGACAATGCCAACCATTCTACTCCTAGCCTAAAGATAATTACGGATATGGTTTCCCCTAGTTGTGTCAGAGCACTTTCCCGTTGCGGCACAGATTGGGAAACCAGTAAGTTAGTCCATTCATTAATGTAACCTGGAGGCGGTTCACGTTCAAGCAAGCCGCGCCCTGCTAAGGAATAAACCGGACAGTTGCGGCAATGAATGAAGGTTTTTAGTTCTGGGCAGGAGCGATCGCCTGTCACTCCGATTTGGTTCCAACAATCGTTAAAAATTGGTTGATTACTTGTTTTATATTGCATTACTTCAGGAGTATATTAAACGTTAATATCAAACCAATTTGTGCTAGTTGTTTAACTAGAAAAAAAATTGATATTTTTGTAAATTTTAATTCACGTATTTATTGAATAAACGCTAAGATTTCGATAGTATTATCCGAATATACACTATTTCCAATACTATCCCTCCAATTCCCATTTCATCCAATCCTTAATCCTTGATCCTTCATTTGCTAGATATAACGTTTTTCGTCGTTATGAGGTACAGTATTCTTTGATGTTGATTCCCTGTTAGGTGCGCTCTTACCATTAAGAATTAAATTCGCCACGGGTCGCACCTCTTGATGCAGTGATCGCTATTCCCTATTCTCTCTTCCCAGATCCGCTGTTCCCAGATCCGCTGTTCCCTATTACCTATTACCTACTTATAGCGTTTCTAGGAGGGTGCATCTCCTAAAAGTTGTTTGACAAGGTGGTGCGTTACGGGGCGGGCTGTCTAAACCCTGGCGCTTGAGCGGAAAATGAGACCCCCCCTGAAGCACCACTAGCAACTTTTTTACAAATATGAGATGCACCCCATTGACCTTGCTCAACAGTAGTGTAATAGACATTATTGAGTCCCTGATTTCTAAAAGCACTAAATGAGACTGGCGCATTAATCCCTAGGGGGTGCATCTCCTAAAAGCTGTTTGATTCGGTGGTGCGTTACGGGGCGGACTTTCCCAAAGCTGGCTACGAGCTGGAAAATGACGGCGAGCCGCCCCTAACGCACCCTACGTAATATTTTCAAATATGAGATGCACCCATCCCTAGGTCAAGGTTTTTGACCTTCTCAAGCGCCTGTCTGAGCCGAGCCTTGTCAACCTTATCCCCCATCATTTGTAGAATCACAACTAGGAGTTTTGCATTCAGAAACCCTTCCAGACTAACAAAACTATACCTAAGGGGTTTGTATTCTGCCGAGCTGAAATTCTTCGGAGGCATCGGGTTATATTGATCCATCAATGCTCGATAGTCACTTACAGCAGCTAGGGAGGTGTCATTGTAACTGGGTACCACTTGCGAATTAATCAAATTTGTAGTATAATCTATCCCAGTATCAAAGAGTAGAAATACATCATCATTTTCAATCAAATTAATGGTGTTTTTAATCGCCCTAGTGGGATTGTATCCATCATCATAAGCCTGAATCACAATTTGTTTGCCATTGATACCGCCTTGGCGATTAATATCTTCTATATAAGCCATTGAACCTCTATACAATTCAATGCCTAAACTTCTAGATGCTCCTGTAAATGCAGCAGACATTCCCAACACAATATCATCCTCTTGGCTCTTCCCTGAGAAACCTGATACCAAAACAAGCAATAGAGATAAAAATAGAGATAAAATAATTAGACCCAGAAGCTTTAACTGATTGGAAATGTGTTTGCTTAACATATAGCGGTTTGCGTGTAGGTTAAGTTAAGTTAGGATACTAACTACTAACTACTGACTACTAACTACTGACTACTTCTTCTTATTGTAATTAGCGCGGGTGGCAAACCGCTATATCCGATTGTCCTATGCGATCGCTATTCTTAAACTATCAGCGATCAGCATCTTTACGGTTGTCCAGAACTACTTATATCTTCGTCTCCAGAGCCTTTTTCGTAAGTTTTACGTGATTAAAAAGCTGAAGGCTGACGGCTGACAGCTTACGTCTAAACTTGGAACACCGAAACTTCTGTTTGTAATCCTTGGGCAGTATCATCCAATCGTTCCAGAGCATTATTCGTATCTCTTAGAGAGTCAGCCGTTTGTTGTGAGGCTTCGCTTAATTGAACCATCGCCTCGCTAATTTGTTGAGCACTTTTTGATTGGTCTTCAACACTTTGATTCACCATCTCAAACCGGGGAGTCAGGCTCTGCACTTGCTCAATTACTTTAGCAATTTGTTCACTAATCTTGCCGACATTTTCGACACTAGTACTGACATCCTTGCTAAATTTATCCATTTCCATCACCCCAGTTGACACTGCTGATTGCATCTCTTTTACCATAGTCTCAATTTCTAGGGTAGCCACTGCCGTTTGGTCAGCTAGCCGCCGAATTTCCCGAGCCACAACCGCAAAACCAGCCCCATACTCTCCTGCTTTCTCCGCTTCAATGGCAGCGTTGAGGGATAGTAAATTAGTCTGATCGGCTACTTTAGTAATAGTGGTGACAACGCTACTGATATTATTGGCTTTTTCATTCATCACCCCCAGTTTGGCAGAAATAGAACTAGTAGCATTGGCTAAGTGACGCATGGTACTTTCCATACGCATCAGGTCTTGTTGACCATGGCTAGCAGCATCAGCAGTAATTTGAGACAGCTGAGCGAGTTGCTCCATAGTTTGAACTAATTCCCCAGAGGTATTGGCAATTTCTTGAGCTGTGCTTGTCACCTCGTTGGTGGAGGCTAATTGTTCGGTCATGGTTGCTTCTAATTGCTTACCAGAGGCAGCAATTTGGGTGGTGGAGCTAGTCATTTGGATACCAGACTGCTGCACCTTATAGATCAATGAATTAAGGTTTTCAGTCATCTTTTTGAGAGATTCCAGTAATTGTCCAATCTCATCCGTTGAGGTAATTTCCACCTTGGTACTCAGATTACCAGCCGAAACTTCTTCTGCTATATCTACTGCTTTGTTTAACGAATTAACAATATCGCGGGTGACAAAAATTCCAAAACCTAGAGTAGTACCAATGATTAAAATGAAAGCAATCAGTACGATGTTGATGGTACGCTTTTGGTCTTCTTTCGCAAGATTGGCTGAGTTTTGAGATAATGTAATAGCTCGCCGCAATAGACTCCTCATTTCTGCTTTCAGTTCTTCTGCGGACTTTTGCATCCGTTCTGCAGCAAATTCCGCTTGATCGGGTTGATTATCAACAACTAAACTGAACGCTTCTTCAGATTTATCACCATAACGATCATGCATTCTTTTATATAACTCTAATTCAGATTTAAAATCTGACCAGTAGTCTTTTTGCTGATTACTTAAGGCTTTTTTGATTTCACGTTTGAGGATGTTATCAACTTTTATAAGAGCGTCGTCCACTAATCCATCCCTTCGGTTGAACTCCGCTCTGGCTTCACTAAATGTGTTTCTAGCAGTGGTGCTTTCTGCATATCGGTAATTAAATCGAAAAGCTCGTTCAAAATTAACCCTCTGAGCAAGTTGACTTTCTTGCATTTCCGTCATGTGCTGGATAAGGGGAAGATCCTCTTCAGCTATCTTACCGATTTCATTCGCTAACTTTGACAGTCCTATCCAGCTAATTCCCCCCCCTAAAAGTATGGTCAAACTAGAGAAGATTAGTAGACCTAGTAGTTTAGTTGCAATTTTCATTTAATTCCAAGTAGCCCCTGTTGCTATTGACTTTTTAGGTTTTGTAGTCGTTGAATTCGCTGTCGGATTACCGTAGCTTTAGCCAGATCCCCACGATTTTCTTGAAGTAAAGCCAGATGAAAGAGTGCTTCGTAGGAATTCGGTTTCAGGTAAACCGCTTTCTGGAAGCATTGCTCAGCCTGCTCGTCATTGCCCAAGGCCTGATGGACTTCTCCGAGTAACACATAAGCCTCAGCACTAGTCAAATTTTGACTTAGGTAAGTTTGGCACAGTGTCACCGCTTCCTCCAAATTTCCTTGATTAGCTAATCTCCTAGCTTTTTCAAGCAAGGATTCTTGTCCCTTTTCAAGCTCCCTTTGTAAGCAGGATTGTTTGATTCCTTTAGACTGTCGATTAACCAGAGCAGAGGGGGAAGATGATCTTGTTTGGTATTCCTGGTCTTGCTCCTGGTCCTGGTTTTGCCCTTGTATTGGATAGAGAGAATGGATCAGCGTCACTGGGGACTTATGACTCGGGAGTGACGATGAGGTTTCCCAATTTCTCCTGCGCCCCTGTTGAGAGTTCCTGGTCTGGGGTTGTCTAAGATCTTTCACCTTCTGATAGGCAAAAGCAAAGGGATAGCGAACTGACACAAATCGATTGGTAGTTCTTACTCCTGTTTCAGCAGACCCCACAAACAGCAAACCTTTAGGCATTAATAAGCGATCTAAGAGTTGTATAGCACGGAACCGGGAAGATTTATCCAAATAAATCAATAAATTGCGGCAGAATATAATGTCATAGTTGTTCTGAGCCAAGCCCAAGGGGTCTAGAATATTACCATGCTTAAAATTAACGGTATTGCGCACCAACTGACATAATTCATAACCATCTGCTGTTTGCTTAAAATAGCGTTTTTGTTGCTGTAGTTGGTTGCCCCGAAAGGAATTCCTGCTGTAGAGAGCACGTCGAGCTTTGTGCAATGCTTCCTTGCTGATATCAATAGCATCGACTCGAAACTGATTAGGAGTCAAACCCGCATCCAGCAAGGTCATAGCAATGGAGTAAGGTTCTTCTCCTGTAGAACAGGGTATACTTAACACCCGCAGCATGGAGTGGTTGGGGTTGGGCAACCACTCAGATATGACGTAACGACTCAGAAACCCAAAGGGTTTTCTGTCCCGGAAAAACCAAGTCTCTAAGACAACGACCGTTTCAATCAGTGATTCGAGTTCTTGAGGTGAGGTTTGCAGTTGTTGCAGATACGTTTGCTGATCCGGTAAGCCACAAGCCAATCGTCTGGTTTCTATCGCTCTAGCAATCTGCCTAGAACCAATAGTACTGCCATCCAAACCGATTTTCTTTCTTAGTAAAGCCTCAATAGTCGCCTGAATCATTACTATTAGTTAGTTAGTTGTTAGTTAATTGGTAGTTTTTAATTTTCTGCTCCAGGTAATAAGTATATCTGTTGGGACTCCGATAACAAATACTCTAGCCGAATTCGTTGGATCATGCCTTTTTCATCCATAATCATTTCTCCTAAATAAGGAGCGTCATTTATTTTTACTCCGGCATCGACCCACTCAGTATCTGGTTTGTTTAAGGTTTCTGTGATTCTTTCTGACATCAAACCGATGCAGTAATGAGTATTATTTTTGGCAATATAATTGACCATTATAATCCGTGTGCTTAAGTGGGAGCAGCTGGGAGTACCTTGAATTAAATGGCACAGATCGATGACTGGCACAATTGCACCTCGGTAGTTAAACAAACCAGCCACATAGTCAGGAGCTTGGTGTATTTTTCGGAGGTTGACTCTGGGAATTACCTCCACGACCTGAGAACTATCCAGGGCATAAAGGTCATTTCCTACATAAAAAATCAACATTAACATCGGTTAATTGATGGGAAAATTAGTGGGAATTGATATAACGATATTTAACATCATTTAGCCTCTAAATTTCTGAGTGCTCAAACCCCTAATTAGCTTTTATACCAATCCTAAATGAATTGTGAGAATTTTTGTTCCCAGATCCGCTGTTCCCGTCTTGATGCAAAGCGCGAGTGGGGGAAACCACGGCAGTCGCTCATGGGGGAGACCCCCAAGACCGCGCTGCCTTCCCAAGACCGCGCTGCATCGCTACTCCCTACTCCCTGTTCCCAGATCCGCTGTTCCCTGTTCCCTTTGGTATATGAACTAGATTATGAAGTAAATGTGAAGCTATGGTCATAGTGTGAAGATAATCTGGTTTTTATGAAAAAAATATGAAATTTATATGAATATAATGTGAACTAAACCAGGCTCATCGCAATTCGGGAAATTACGGCTACACATCAATTTGATCCATCTCGCCAGAGGCTAGACCGGCTTTTGCACAAGTTGCTCCGTTGGACTTGGAGCAAGCAGATTGACCCTAGGGCGTGTTTTCTTGCCTCGGAGATCCCCCATTATCCCCCTTAAAAAAGGGGGACGAGCGAGTATGGCTCCCCCCTTTTTTAAGGGGGGCTGGGGGGGATCATAATCTTGCGGAAAACTTTGAAAACACGCCCTAGCCTGCTACAGGGGATCTACTGAGTATCCAAGACCTTCACTGTTAGTTCACGCTTCTAGGGGCTATAAGAATTGGGGTGCAATGGTTTCAGGAATTGGGCGTAGTTCCACCCCCTCTTACCTGAAATCCATATCTGTCAAGGGATTTGAGCTCTTAATATTTACTTTATAAATTAGCTCTTAAGTGCTTTAATTATATTAAACTTAACAGCTGTTCGCGTAGCGTGCGCGTAGCGCATTAGCTGACCGCTGCATGGTGACAATTTGATTGAGTAATAAATAACTGAATTATGGCTGTGATTTTTGAATGGCTTAGCAAAGTCTGGAACATCGTCTCGAAAGTCTTTACCACCAAGCTGTTTCAGCTGGGCACCCAAGAGTTGTCTCTGATTATGATAGTCCAACTCATAGTAATGGCTATCGTTACCTTATATATAGCTCGTAAACTTCAGGACCTGATTAAGCGTCGGGTGCTAACTCGCTTGGGGTTAGATCGTGGGACTCGCGAAGCATTGTCCTCCCTGATCGGCTATGTTCTAACTGTCATAGGATTTTTTATTGTTCTGCAAACGGCTGGGATTAACCTCAGTTCCCTGATTGTTTTTGCAGGGGCAATGGGTATTGGTTTAGGCTTCGGACTTCAGAATTTAACCGCCAACTTTATCAGTGGTCTGGCGATTCTGTTTGAAAAACCAATTAAGGTGGGAGACTATGTCAAAGTTGATGAACTTTCAGGAACTGTAGAAAAAATCTCGATTCGTTCCAGCACTATCCGCACTAATGATGGGGTATTTGTTATTGTTCCGAATACTAGTTTCCTGGAAAACAATGTAGTTAACTGGACTTATCAAGATCCTAGAGCTAGGCTCAGAATTCCTGTTGATGTTCCCGATGAAAGCGATCCAGTCATGGTCACAGAGGTACTGTTAAAAGCGGCTCGCAAAGAACCAGAAGTTTTACCATCCCCTGCTCCTGAAGTATATTTTAAAGGGTTTGGAGACGGCATGGATTTTGAACTCTTAGTATGGATCGACAATCCACCAAATATGGAATCAATTCAGAGTAGTTTGTATTATCTGATAGAAGAACAACTTCGTGAGCAGGGAATCGAGCACGCCGAGCCTCAGAGAGACCTGTATATCCGAAATCTGAAGGACTTAGAATTTCTGGTACAAAAACCTCAACAAACACCTCAACAAACTGGTGCTGCTAACGGCTCATATTCTCAAGAAGAATACCTCTATAACAAAGCTGTAGCCGCTGCCAAAAAAAACAAAGTAAAAGCTAACTCTAGAGGAAAATTGACCCTGCGGGATCTCTTGCGGAAGGTGAGTTACTTTGAAAAGTGTAGCGATAGCGAGCTGCGACATATAATTCAGCAAGGATATCGTCAAATGCTCAAAGCAGAGGATATAATCTGTGAAGAAAACGACCCAGGGGATTCATTTTATATTATTCTATCTGGCTTAGTTGAAGTCTTTGTGGAATCAAGGGGAAAACGGATTGCCATCCGCAAGCCAGGGGAATTTATTGGAGAGATGTCTTTGCTTCTGGGTACCCCCCGTACCGCTACTCTTCGCGCCCTAGAAGACACGATTCTGTTTGTGGTAGACAGGGAAAATTTAAAGAGTCTTTTGGTAAAGCACAAAGATTTAGCTGACCAAATTTCCGAAGAATTATTCAAACGTAAGGAGACCCTAGAGAAATTAGGAATAACGGTAGGTGTAACAGAGGAAAAAGAGAGTGGAACCAATCAGATTCGCCAACGCATTCAATCACTATTTGGGATTTGATAGGTTTGTTGGTAATGATTTGACAACTTGGTTTCTAAGTTTGGGTGCATCGCGCTGTATCGCTTTTGCAATTAGGCAAAAATTCTAAGAAAATTCCAAGACTTCCAACACTTCCAAGACTTTCAACACTTCGCCTTCTTTGTTACAAATATGAGATGCACCCTTGCTATTTCTGGGTAAACCGCCACACCCCATCCCAATTCTGCGGTACCCCTTGCACCATTAATTGATTAATTCGGTCTACATACAATAATGCTGTCTTATCGTTAGGATTGACAGCTAACACTTGATTAAAACACGCTTTAGCTTTTTCAAATTCTTGAGTTCGGTAGTACTCTATAGCGAGCTCAAATTCTGACTGGGTTGTTAACTTTAATTCCCTAACTTGTTCAGGCTCTCCTTCCAAGATTTCATAAACAGCAATTGGTTCATTTTTTCCTTTAACAATTGCTCGATCAAGAAACCGAATCTGGTATTGACTAGGATTACTCAATTGCTCTAAAGCTTGCTCGGAGATTAACAAAGACACGCCATAAAATTTAGTTAACCCTTCTAAACGAGCAGTTAAGTTAACATTATCAGAGAAAGCATCCCCTTGCATCCGAAATGTCTCTCCTACCATTCCCACCATCATCTGACCCACATGAATGCCAATCCCTACTTTAATTGGTAGATAGCCTTTGGCAATACGTCTGTGATTGTATTCTTCCACTCTGATTTGCTTGGCAATTCCCGCTGCTACTGCCTCATCGGTGCCATCAGGGAAAACAGCCATTATACCATCTCCGAGAAACTTGACGATAAAGCCGTTTTGATTGCGAATCTCGGGACTGACACGCTTGAGGTAAGCATTAACAAAGTCGAAGTTTTCCTTCGGGGTCATGGTTTCTGAAAGGGTAGTGAAAGAGCGAATATCTGAGAACATGACCGCCATTTCTTTACTGACGTGGTTCCCCAGATATACATCAAGAATAGTGTCTTTTTGAAGAAAGTTAAGATATTCAAAGGGAACAAATCTGCTATAGGACGTATTGGTTTTTTCTAATTGCCGGTGAGCTTCTTGCAATAGTTTATGTTGTTTTTCTAATTCCCGATAGGACTGTTTGAGGTTGTTCCAAAGTGTGGTACTAATACTGACAACTGCAGCACTGATAACGGTAAACAAGGGTGTAAATATTGGAATCAACCAGCCAAATAAAAAGGCAATATAGGAACTGGTAATAATAATAACTCCGGCTATAAGGGTGCCAACTCCAGTTACCCATCGCCTACGGACATACATGGCTCCAAGGGTAGCACTATATCCAGACCAGAACACTATCCATAGCCAATTCAGGGATTTGACTGATGCTCGAAGCATGGGACGACCTTCATTAGCTGCACTCAAAATCTGGCTGCTGATATTGGCGTGAATTGCTATACCTGGTATTAATTCAGTGGGAGTTAGTAAGGTACTATTGTAGGGAGTGAGGTGATTGTCATTGAGACTTGGGGCTTTTGCCCCTAACAAGACAATGCGATCGCTCATCAAATTTGGGGGAATGCGATTGTCGAGAACATCAGTCATGGAGATAGTCAAAAAGCTCTCCTCACCGCCCCGATAGTTCAATAAGATTTGGTATCCTCCCATCTCTGCTTTGCTGTACTCTCCATCATTACTGGAGAGGGGGAAAAACTTGGCTTTACCTAAACCGTATATCTTTTTATCGGGATTGATCGGCTCAAGTTTAATACCGTCTTGTGCCAAATACATTAGCGCTAGTTTCACACCAAATCCTTGCTTACGGGTACCATCAGGTTTGCCCAGGAGAATGATCCCTCGCCGGATTTTGCTATCCCCATCGAGCAGGACGTCGTTAGCTGCTACCTGACTCAATTTATCCAGCACTGGTGGCGCTGCAATGGGGTTGCCAGCAATTTTCTCAATTCCGATCACATTTGGGGTAGAGTTGAAAACTTCTACCAGTTCATCATGTCCAGGTTCAACCACTAGGTCTCGATAAATATCAATTCCAATCGCTCTTGGTTGCTGGGCTTTGATATTCCGAATTAGCTGAGCCATAACCCGATCTGACATCGGCCATTGCTTAACATATTTGATATCGGGTTCATCAATGGTGACCAGGACAATGCGCTCGTCAACAGATTCTTTTGGACGCAGCCGAAATAATTGGTCTTGGCTTGCCCATTCCAGCATCCGAAACAGTCCAGCATTGCTTCCTAAAATCACCAATCCTGCTATACTCGGCGCGATTAATAGGACTGTTCCCCACTGTTGAATCTGTTGTTTTACGGTTTGCCACATTTGGCTTTAATGTTGGTTATTTTGTTGAGGTTGTGTTTTTATAGTATTCCCTCAAAGGTTGCTGAGAATTGCTATATCAAATGGCGATTAGTTTCCTAGCTAATCCCTTAAACTGACAACTTCTCAAGAATTACAACTGCTCTCCCATCGGCTGAGATGCGATCGCATCTAGTCCCACTTGTTCGAGTAAATCTTTCCACTCATTGGCCAGGGTTGTATTGTCAGGATCCAACCGTTGAGCAGTCACTAAAACCTCTAGGGTATCGTACCATATTCCCGCCTTAGCATATTCAGTAGCCAACGCGATCGCGGACTTGGATGACCCTTGGTCACTCACCGTTGATTTTACCCGTTTAACCCACCCACTTACTGAATAATTATCAGGTCGCAGGATACCGTCTGGTTCAATGGGTGCCAAGTACCAGAGGTAGTTTTGACCAATCTTTAATTCTGGTGCTGCTTCTGGTAGGGTAATACTAATCACTCCTTCCTGGCCAGAACTTTTGAGGGTTGTGTGATATTGGGAATTACCCTGTTCATCTTGCAAACTGAAAAAAACCTCAGTTGCTCCCAGGGCGGGCATATAAACAAATAGAGTTGGACGGGGTGATACGGTGTACCCGTGTTTTGTGGGTGGAAGCAATGCGGTTAGGGGGAGTTTACTACCTCTCGAACCCCCACCGATGCTAGTTCTGGGGCTAGCCGAGTCTCCGGGTAGGTCAAATTCTACATCCCCTCTCGAACCCCCACCGATGCTAGTTCTGGGGCTGGCGGATTCTCCGGGTAGGTCAAATTCTACATTTCCTCTCGAACCCCCACCGATGCTAGTTCTGGGGCTAGCCGAGTCTCCGGGTAGCTCAAATTCTACATTTCCTCTCGAACCCCCACCGATGCTAGTTCTGGGGCTAGCCGAGTCTCCGGGTAGCTCAAATTCTACATTTCCTCGCACCCCTCCACCGACACTGGTTTTGGGAACTTCCTCATCTGAGGGGAAATCAAATTCCAGACTGATGCGATAATCTCGGGGTAGAATTTCCCCTTCTTTAACTGATGGAGTTGCCTGGAGTGCAGTTGATGCCAAGATCAATGCTCCAGTTACTGTTGCTGATAAGAGAGTTTTACAAATAAACTTATTCATGTTATAATATACCTCTAAATTATTCTTCTATAACCAATTCCCTACTAATACAAAGGATGCCCAAAAATAGGGATGTTTATATAATGGATCTTGACGCAATTTCAGTTGTGCTTGTTGCAGCGCTTCAGCCTTAGTCATGGACGGCTTAGTCTGAATCAGGCCCTGATAAAATTCTTTCATTAAGTTAGTGGTTGATTCGTCGCTGACTGACCAGAGACTACCTAAAGTGCTGTGAGCTCCTGAACGTAACGCAAATCCTGCTAATCCTAGGGTGGCACGATTATCCCCTGCTGCAGTTTGACAGGCACTCATTACCAGTAATTCTATAGGTTCGAGAATTCCTAATCGTCTTTTTTGGAATAGTAAATCGAAATCTTTAATGCCAATTCGGTCATTCCAGGTGAGTAGGAATGTTTCCTTTGGGTTAGAACTGAATTGACCGTGAGTAGCTAGGTGAACAATGGGAAAGGGGGTGCTATCAATTGCAGTTTGGAAGGTAGTGCGGGTAAATTCCTGATTGAGTAAAACGTCTGTAGTAACTTTATCCGTAATTTCTTGGACTTCTCCAGCCACACCAGGTAAACCAGTATAGCCTTGGCGAGCTTCGGTCAACCCAGCCACTAAGACGTTCAGTTCAACTCTCTGAAGTCTTTGAGGAAAAAGTTGTAACCCAGGAGAGATAGCAATACTATAGTTTTCGATCAGATACTGTTTACCATCGTAGAGAGCTGCCATGGGCAAATTTCGCAAGAACCCATCTGGCACGAATACCAAGGTTTTAATGTTACTGTTTGCCAGTTCTACTTCTGCCGGTCGGATCAGCCAGTCATATATTTGCTCAGACAGTCGCAACCGCTCATTATTGGGATAACCAGGAGACATAGATGAGTAAACTTGTCTTAGTCTAGCTTTGACTTTGTCCTCTGGTAGAAGAGTAGTGTAGTGGCTTAGAGGTTGATTGGGGAGCGAAAGGATGACTTCTATGCGATCGCTTAAAATAATTGGATAAATTACAGCAGCTTCGACATCAATTTCATCAATGACAATCGGCTCAGTGTCTAAACAAGCATCTCGAAAATAGTTATCTAACTCTGCCAGTTGCAACGCTTCAATCACTTCACGAGCTTTTTTGAGGTTAGACTGGCTAACCGCCCCTTTTTTGAGCCCAGCTTGAGAGGGAGTTAATAACAGGCTGACTAAATCTCGATAAATCGGTTCGATACTTTCTTGGAATTTAAATTGCACATCAGGATTAATGGCAACTAAGTCACTCCTTAGGGATTGAAGGTTATTGTAGGCAGTTTCATAAGCCGCGATCGCGCCAGGGATATCCCCTTGCTGTTTCAGAATCTGCCCCAGTTGTGTTGCCGCAAGAGCAATAATATCTCCTGCATTAATAGTTTGAGCTATCTGTAGAGCTTTCTCTGTCAGACTTTGAGCATCCTCCCACTGCTGATTTTGTTGATAAAGCTTAGCCAGTTGATTCAGAGAATAAGCTTCAGCGCGGGCATCTTGGAGTTGTCTAGCTTCTTGAATGGCTATTGCCAATACGTTAGCAATTTTTTGGGTAATTTTTTGGGCAATTTTTGGAGCAATTTTAGAGGTATATGATAGTTGAATAGCTTCCTTTTCGCTATTTTTTAGCTTAATCATACTTTCTGCTAGATTCACTCTAGCATAGATTGCCAATCGACTAGGAGGTAGCTTGGAGAGGTTTGACTCAATAGTTGGAATTAACGACAGTGCCTTATCCCATTTTTTTACCGTAACTAAAAGACTGAGTTGATTGAGTTGTGCCTGCACTTGGGTAATGCCATCTGGTGCTAATTTAGCCGCCTCTTGGTAGTATGTCCAAGCCACATCATATCGTTGTAAGTCTCTAGCAACATTGCCAATACTAAGGAGAGTAGGGCTAGTATCCTCAGGGGAATTAAATTGCTTGCTAATTGCCCAACTTTGTTCTAATAGTTTCTTTGATTGGAGTAAATCACCAGCAACTTGTAGTGCAATGCCCAAACTTCTCAAGCCATCAGCTTTCAGTAGGGTATCCGGTTGATTTTCAAGGTCTGTGACCAGTTGCTCTAAGAGATTTCTTGCCCGTCGATACTGCCCTAAAAATTGCCAGGCTTGGGCTTGATTGATTTGGCTGATTATTTTTCCCGTTTCATCCTTAGCCCTAGCATAAGTAGCTTCCGCTTGCTCCCAGGTTTCCAAAGCAGTTTTGGTTTGTCCTTGTGCCAGTTGCAGGCTTCCTTGGGTATTCAAGGCTTGAGCCAGAAGCAGAATGCCCTTTGAATCTAGTTTCTCAACACTTTGCAGTATGGTTAGACTTTCCGCGATCGCGACTTGAGCTTGCTCCCATTGTCCCAATTCTTGCTGAGCTAAGGATAAATAGTTAAGGGCTTGGGCTTGGTTAAAACTTGCTCCATTGGATGCATAAGCTCTTGCGGCTTGTTGCCAGAGGGTAGCAGCTTCAAAGAATTGTCCAGCTTGATAGTGTTCTTTTCCCTGTTGCAGCAGTGCTGACGGATTGGACGAGTATTGGACAACTGCTCCTGGTGAGGAGGTTGGGGAATTGGACTGATAGGCAATAGCAGGTAGATTTGTGATTAGTAGCCAAAGGGCTAGAGGGAGATGGCAAGGAATCACTAGCCATCCCTTAAGGAATAGTCGCTGTTGTTGAGTGTTTTGGTAAATTATCGCCATAGCTTTGCTCATCCTGTCGTGGAAGTCCTTCAGCGCTGATTGAGGAAAAAAGACTTTCGCTGGTTTTGTGTACCTAAACGTTTAATGTGAAGTTAAGATGAATTTATTATCATTTATATTAAAAATACTTTAAAAAATTAATTTAACACATTAATTTGTTTGTGTCTTTGGTAAAGTTTTGTTGAATAACCTTGTTATTGTGTTAATTAATCATAATTGTCTACTTTATTTTTTTTAATTATGAGTTAATATCGGTATAATTATTAGGTAATAGCTAACCCTTTTCTCACACAAAAATAACCCCTAAAGTCATGAATAGCAGCCCTCTACGGTACAGCAAAAATGTTTTTTTGGTACTCAAAACTCCCAATCTTATTAATATCTAGCACAGCTTGGGCAGTTTTTCATACTGCTGCTCACTCCCAGATTATACGCGATGAGACCTTGGGGGTAGAACACTCAATTGTTACTCCCCAAGAATTTCGAGACTTAATCGAAGGCGGAGCTATTCGAGGCAGTAACCTGTTCCACAGTTTCCTGGAATTTAATGTCAATGAAGGACAAAACGTCTACTTTGCCAACCCCAATGGTATAGCTAATATCCTCACTCGTGTCACAGGAGGGAGTCGATCACAGATATTCGGCACCTTGGGAGTAGATGGCCCAGCAAATCTCTACTTAATTAATCCCAATGGCATTCACTTTGGCAACAATGCTCGATTGGATGTAGCTGGCTCATTTATTGCTACCACAGCTGATGGCATTAAATTGGGTCAACAGGGACTGTTCAGTGCCACAGAACCAGAAAAAAGTAACTTACTGACTATCCAACCTGGTGCGTTCTTTACTAATGCCCTACGTCAACATCAAGCTCAAATACGGAATCAGGGTAACTTAGCTGTTGGTAGTGGGCAAGGGTTAGTGTTGTCGGGAGATTTAGTTACTAGCACAGGTTCGTTAGTAGCACCGGGGGGAATAGTTAAGATTAATGGCTCTCAAATTGGCTTATGGAATAATTCCACTATCGATGTATCCTCCCCAAACGGTGGAGGGACGGTTTTAATTGGTAGTCAACAGACTAACCGAAGCTACATTGCCCCTAATGTCGAGATTAGTGCCAATGCGATCGCAAAAGGCAATGGCGGTAGAGTTATCCTCCAAGCAGATCAGATCACAGGATTTTACGGCACCATCAGCGCTCGTGGGGGAACAATTTCCGGCAACGGCGGCTTTATCGAAGTCTCTGGTAAGGAAAACCTGATTTTTCGGGGGAATGTGGATACCAGTGCCGTGAATGGCTTTCCTGGCACCTTATTACTAGACCCTAGAGATATTATTATTGCTAGTGGGACAGGGAATCAAACAGTAGATGACCTTGATTCCTTGAGCCAGTTGACTGATGGAGGAACCACCACTATCTATGAGTCAACCTTAGAGCAGTTGTCTGGGAATACCAATATTGTCTTAGAAGCTACCAATGATATTCTCCTAGAAGACCTAGCCGATGACTCCCTAGACTTAGCATCAGGCATTGGGGCAGTAGTATTTACAGCTGATGCTGACAGGGATGGGGTAGGAAACTTTGTGATGGCAGATACTGTCTCGGACACTATCCGTACCAATGGACGCAGCATTGCTATATCTGGTGCGAATTTAACCATCGGGAATATTGATACATCTATTCCCCAAGTAGCAGATGCCGGACAGTCGATCACGAATGCCAAAATCGTCAGTAATTCCCCCGGTGTTCCCTTAGAGAGTATATCAGGAACCATCGCCAACGTCGCTGATGTAGATATCTACCAAATTTTCCTAACCGGGGGGGAAACTTTCTCAGCTACTACCGTTGAGGGGACAGAGGTAGCTACTCAGTTATTTTTATTTGATGCAGGTGGTTTCGGGATTTATAGCAATGATAATGATGCCAATTGTGGAGGTTGCTTGCAATCGACCTTACCCGCTGGTAATCCCTCATCCCCCACTGCACCAGGGATTTATTATTTAGCCATCAGTGGCTTCGGAATAGAACCAGTGAGCGAGGGAGGACAGATTTTTTCAAATCCAATCTTCCCATTTTCTCTTTTTGTGGATGGATCTACCAGTGTAGATCAAGCAACACCAACAGGCGGGAGTTTTCCTTTAAGTAATTGGGACAATATTAGGGGATTTGACCTGGGTAACTATACCATTGCTCTGACTGGTGTGGAAGCGCCCTCGGCTACCTTTACTGAATCAGCTAGCTTACCGGAAACTGTCAATAGTGGTTCGATTACCTTAAATGCGACTAATGGTGGCATTACAGCCGGTAATCTGAATACTGCTGCTGTTGATGGTGAAGGAGGAAACCTTACCCTAACCGCTAAAGACAATATTACCTTTGAGGATAGCTCGATTACTACAGCAGGGAGTTTTGGCAGTGGCAATATCAATTTCTCCAGTCGCAACCTATTCTTAACAAACGGTACTATCCTAGATGCTAGTACTTCCGGAAGCAAGGACGGAGGGAATGTAACGATTACCGCTACAGATACTGTAGCTATTGAATCGTTGAGTTTATTACAATCTAATGCCAAGCAGGGAGCCACTGGAGATGGAGGAATCATCACCATTGATACCGAAGCATTGAGGGTACGGGATGGGGTACTGATAATTAGTGACACCTTTGGTCAGGGGGATGGAGGTACCCTAAGAATACAAGCTACTGATGTAGAGGTTAGGGAAACTTCACTGTTGTCTGTGAATGTTAACTCATCAGCAACAGGCAATGGTGGAGATTTAACTATTGATACCCAAAGCCTGAGGGTAAGGGATGGGGCGCAGATCAGCAGTTCTACCAATAGTTCAGGCAACGGTGGTACAGTAAGAGTACGGGCTACTGAGGTAGAGGTTAGTGGAAGTGCTATTGGGTTCAGTAGCGGCTTGTTTAGTAGCGTTATCCCAAACGCTACAGGGAATGGGGGGACGTTGACCATTGATACCCAACGGCTGACAGTGAGGGATGGAGCACAGATAAGTAGTGCTACCTTTGGTCAAGGCAATGGCGGTACCCTAACGGTAAGGGCTACTGATGTAGAGCTGATGGGGATTTCAGCGGATGGCCAGGCTACTAGCGGCTTGTTTAGCAGTGTTCAACCAGAAGCTATAGGGGATGGGGGACTTTTGACCGTTGATACCCAGAAGCTGACGATCTCCGATGGTGCGGAGGTACGGAGTGCTACCTTTGGCAACGGAGATGCTGGTAATCTCGAGATTAAGGCTACTGAGAGCATTACCCTCTCTGGGGTTAGTCCCGTCGGTGGTCGCAGAGGTGGTCAATCCAGTCGCATCTCTGCCAACACCGAATCTATGGCTACAGGGAGTGGTGGGGATATTACGATTAATACCCCTACTACACGCCTAGATAATGGGGCAGTTATTAGCGCTAGAAGCCGTAGTAACTTTCCTGGTGGTGAAATTACTGTGAATGGAGACACTCTATCATTAACCGATGGAGCTCAAATTCTCACCTCTGGCTCCAGTGGCGGTGATGCTGGCAGTATTACCATCAATGCAACTGATACAATCACCCTCTCTGGCATTGACCCTACCTACAATGACCGATTAGCAATATTGGGAGCAGACAGAGTTGACCCAGATGGGGAAGCCAGTGCGATCGCATCGAGAGCAATAGGAGATGGGCAAGCGGGTTCGATTAACCTCAATACCAAGACATTTATCCTTCGCGATCAAGCCCTAGCAACGGTCAGTAGTACTGGTACCGGTGTTGCTGGCACCTTGGAAGTAAATGCCAATTCCATCCAACTCGATAATGGTTCCCTCAATGCCGAAACTACTGCTGGAGACGAAGGAAATATTACCCTGTCTGATGCCCAGCTTGTAGTCTTACGCAACAACAGTACCATCACTACCAACGCCCGTGAGAGTGCCACTGGTGGGAATATCACCATCACTACCGACTTTTTGGTAACCCTAGAGAATAGTGATATTACTGCCAATGCCATATTGGGACGCGGGGGAAATATTACTATTACTGCCATTGGAATTTTTAGCGATCGCACTAGTGAGATTACCGCTTCTTCTCAACTCGGTATTGATGGCACCGTCAACCTTAATACCCCAGATGTCAATCCTGCCCAAGCCCTAGCCAAGCTTCCTGGAGATGTGGTAGATACCAGCAATCAAATTGTGACTAGTTGTGCAGCCGTAGATGGGAATAGTTTTGTGGTCACTGGAGGAGGAGGACTCCCGGCTGACCCAACTGGGGTGTTGCGGGGTCAGGTGGTGGTACCCGATTTACGGTTAATGGTCGATGAAGGAAATACACAAGGCAATACACAACCAGTCAAGAGGAGGAAAACCCGGAGTTCCCTCAGAAGAAGACTACAGTATCACCACGACCGTGATCAAACAGCCATGACGAATCAGAAATTACCGATCATTGAAGCCCAAGGGTGGATCATTAATGACCAGGGAATTGTCGAGTTGGTGGCCTATCCTACCCAAATTAGCCATGGGAGTTGGTTTAATCATCAGGGCTGCTTGTAAGTAGTCAGACACAACTAAAACTGAATCAAAATTTACCCTAAGTCTAGGATAATTTCAACTAGTTTTGAGGTGCGACCCTAGGCCGGGGAACCCGGCCTAGGGCGTGTTTTCAAAGTTTTCCGCAAGATTATGATCCCCCCCAGCCCCCCTTAAAAAAGGGGGGAGCCATACTCGCTCGTCCCCCTTTTTTAAGGGGGATAATGGGGGATCTCCGAGGCAAGAAAACAGGCCCTAGGAGGCGCGCACCTAAACGGAAAATTAATTTCTATTAGCGATGCAGCGCGGTCTTGGGGGTTCCCCCCACTCGCGCTTTGCATCAAGAAACGAAAAAACTTGTTCAGGTAATCTCTGCTAAACTAGTAGATGGTTAAGCCAAGCAATTAATTGAATTTAACGATGGCTATGAATACCGAACAAACCAAGAATTCAATGAACAAAAACAACGGGTCAACAGACCAGTTGGTGTCAGAAAACGCTGACTTGAGAACTCTAACGGATCAGGAAATAAAACTAACCGATGACGACCTTGAACTAACCGATGAAAAGCTTGAAGAAGCAGTGGGTGGATACTTTAATCCTCCCGCTTTCTAGAAGGTAAGCTAATGGGCTACGCCCACGCTACGCGAACAGCTAATGCGCTACGCCCACGCTGCTTGAGGTGCCGTCAGCCGTTGGCCACCCTAGGCCAATTGTGAGGCTACTGTTTGCGCAGCGTGGGCGTAGTGCAATCGGTGATGCGCGAATAAGCGATGCAGCAAGGGAACAGGGGAGGCAGTTCCCCAGACTTTCAATTCTCATTAATCTTGAACTCTTAAATTCTCCCAAATGAGGTTTATTTTAAGCTAACCGCTGACAGCATTAGGCTGGCTGATTACGTTTAATTAATTATCACGTCTGCAATAGCAAAGTGGGGCAGGGTAGGCTCTTTACATACAGCCTACCCTGCTTTGTATTAGAATTATCATTAATTATGATTATCACCTGAGTTCGACATCAGCAACTTTATCCAGGAGATTTTCCAGTTAATTAGGGCTCTAAAGAACTTGCTGTGTAAAAATGTTATGAAATAATTAACATAAATTTTGATCACTGTATTAATAAATATTACTTATACTAAAACCCTTACTGCTCCCTGGTCTGTCGTCCTCACAATTAAGTTTAATTTTGTCCGACTACTTACAATGATGGCATCCTTGTAAGTATATAGGTCTTATTGAAAACTATTTATCTTTATTTTACCATAATTCTATCAAATTATTACCCCACATTATTTTTGGAATCCTTGTATCCGCATCAGGTAATCTCTGCTAAACTAGTAGATATTGAAGTCAAGCAATTAATTGAATTTAACGATGGCTATGAATACCGAAGCAACCAATAATTCACTGAAAAAAAACAACGATTCAACAGACCAGTTGGTGTCAGAAAACTCTGACTTTGAAAGTCTAACGGATCAGGAAAACAAACTAACAGATGGCGACCTTGAACTAACCGATGACAACCTTGAAGAAGCAGTTGGTGGCATAAGATTCTTTGTCCCTTCAGCTTAATCATCAGCATTGAATCCCATGGCTCCATGTATTTCTCTAAGGTCTATTAATCACCCGAGTTAGACTTAGGCATAGACACTTTGCCTTCTAGAGTTTAATTAATTATTACCTCGGCAATAGAAAACTTTTGTAGGGTAGTCTCTTTACATAAAGGCTAGCCTACTTTTTAGTATAATTATGATTAATTATGATAAGAAACTGAGTTTGACCTAACCAACTTTATTCAATATTCAGGAGCCAGTCTTTATAAGAAGTTAATTGGCAAGTTAATTAGCAATTAATCAGAGTTTTATCAACCCTAAATAAGGAAACAATCTGGATTTATATCAGAACAATACTATCCGAAATTACCGATCATTGAAGCTCAAGGTGGATCATTAATGGGTAATTATGGAGTTATTAGCCGATATTATCCAAATTAGCCATGGAAGTTAGTTTAATCATCAGGGCTGCTTGTAAGTATTCGGACAAAATTTAAAGTTAAAGTAAAGTTGAGGTGCGACCCGTGGCGAATTTAATTACGGGTCAAGGGCACCTAAAGCGAAAATCATAGGATAATTTCAGCGAATCTTCCGGAAAAATAATTTCTATTTAGGAAAATAATAATCAGGGAATATCTGCTAAACTAGTAGATAATTGAGTTAATCAATCAATTCAACTTCAGGATGACCATGAATACCCAACAAATCAAAAATTCACTGAAAAAAAACAACGGCTCTGTTGACCAGTTGGTGTCAGACAAGGCTGGCTTTAGAAGTCTAAGGGATCAGGAACTTAAACTAAACGATGACGACCTGGAACTAACTGATGACAACCTTGAAGAAGTAGTTGGCGGTTTTATGCCAGTGGGATTCTTTACTCCTAGTGCTTAATTCTCAGCATTGAATTCCATTTTCCGATGTATTCCTAGAAGGTAAGCATATGCGCTAAGCGCACGCTACTTGAGGTGCTATCAGTCGTTACGTCACAGGCTTGAAGCCTGTGACGTAAAGCACCGGGTGCATCTCATATTTGTAAATTTGCGTAGGGTGCGTTACATACATCCTACCCTGCTTTTGTATATTATTAAAAATAAACGTAGTTGATTTAAAACTTAAAAATTACCAAATTAAAAATTAACGACATCGAGGACTTGACTGGGATGCTAAACTAAAAAAGAACGTAGACATTATGACAACTATACAGGCTTCTATAGTGCTGCCCGCTATAGCTTAGTTAAAAGTATTTACGACTACCGCTGATCAACCTAGATTCTCCAAGTCGATCCTGGGTAATTTCCACGAGGGCAAGACGGGAAGACTGTGCCAGAATTAGGCCGAAGCATCAGTAATATCACGAAAAAAAAGATTTGTCAGTGATTCCATCGAGCGTCAAAGTATCTGGATGATTTTTTCACAAAGCTGGTGCATCAAAGACAGACATTGGTCTAGCCCTCTAAGGTACAGGAGCAAGGATGTTATCTTGGTACTCAAAACTCCCTATTGTTTTATTAGCCAGCATCGCTTGGATAGTTGATCACCAGGCGGCTTATGCCCAGATTACCCCCGATCAAACCTTAGGAGTAGAACAGTCCAAGTTCACTCCCCAAGAATTTCGAGACTTAATTGAAGGTGGTGCCATTCGAGGCAGTAATCTGTTCCATAGTTTCCTGGAATTTAATGTTAATGAGGGACAAAACGTTTATTTTGCTAACCCGAATGGGATTGCTAACATTATTACTCGTGTAACAGGTAGCAATATCTCACAAATATTCGGGACTCTGGGGGTAGAGGGAACAGCAAATCTTTATTTAATCAATCCCAATGGTATTAATTTTGGCAACAACGCTCGGTTAGATATCCGTGGCTCATTTATTGCTACTACAGCCGATGGGATTAGGTTAGGTGAGCAAGGACTATTTAGCGCCACAGAGCCGGAAACCAGTGACTTACTGACTATTCAACCTGGTGCTTTCTTTACCAATGCTCTACGTCAACATCAAGCTCAGATCAGGAATCAGGGAAACTTAGCTGTTGGTGGTGGGCAACGTCTCATCCTATCAGCAGATACCATCACTAGCACCGGTTCTTTGACAGCACAGGCAGGAACAGTAGAAGTCAGTGGTTCCCTGATTAGCTTATTAGATAATACCGAGATTAATGTGTCTGGCCCGAACGGTGGGGGGAGCATTATCATTGGGAACCAACAGACTAGCCGCACCTTCATTGGTCCTAATGTGGAGATTCGTGCTAATGCGATCGCACAAGGCAATGGCGGTAGAGTAATTATTTCAGGGAATGAGATTACTGGATTTTACGGCAACATCAGGGCTCGTGGTGGGGAAATTTCTGGTAACGGTGGCTATGTAGAAATATCAGGGCAAGAATACCTAACGTTTCGGGGAAATGTGGATACTAGTGCCATCAATGGTTTTGCGGGAACCTTATTACTCGATTCCACAGATATCATCATTGCTAATGGTCCTGAACAGGATGCCATAGATGAAATTAATTCTGAAATTATAAATAATTCCGACACAGCGGATGCTATTCTAACTACTCCATTAAGTCAGCTTGAGGATGTCGCAGCTACCACTATCTACGAGACCCTAATGGAGGATTTGTCAGAAACTAACAATTTTGTTCTACAAGCAACCAATGATATTGTAATAAACGACTTAGAGGATAACTCCCTAAACTTAACACCAGGGAGTGAACTAATGGTGTTTACTGCTGATGCAGATCGGGATGGGGTAGGGGACTTTCGGATGGAAGATACCTCCTTTGACACCATCCGCACCCATGGAAGGAACATAGCGATTACCGGTGCGAATATCACCGTTGGTAACATTGATACATCAATTCCCCCGGTTGGAGATACCGGAGAATTGCTTGAGACAGCTACAGTTATTAGTGATTCTCCGGGAGTGCCATTTGAGTTCATATTCATATCTGGCGCGATTAGCGAAGAAAGTGATGTAGACCTGTACCAAATCTTTCTGACTGGAGGGGGGACTTTTTCGGCTCGCACCACTGAGGGGACTGAGCTAGACACCCAGTTATTCTTATTTGATGAAGAGGGTATAGGAATTTATGCTAATGATGATGACGCTGACTGTGGCGGTTGTGCTCAATCATTCTTACCAGCAGGAACTCCCCTCACCCCAACGGAGCCAGGAATTTACTATCTGGCCATTAGTGGTTTTGGTGTAGAACCAGTCAGTGAGGCAGGAGACATATTTCCCGATGGAGACGATACGGGGGATTTTACCAGTATTGATGAAGCAGATGAGCTTGGCAGTGAGTCGCCTCTGGTAGGTTGGGAAGATAGAAGTGGTTTTGATATCGGTGAATATAACATTATTCTAACTGGTGTTGAAGCACCATTTAGTACATTTACGGAATTTAATGAATCAGCCCAGATTGCTGATAGTGGCTCCATCTCCCTGAATGCAACCAATGGCACCATTAGGACAAACGATCTCAAGACTATTTCTACTTCTGGTGAGGGAGGAAGTATAAGCTTACAGGCAACAGAGGATATTGTTTTTGACGAGAGCTTGGTTAGGACTTACGGTGTCAGGGGCGGTGGGGATATCACACTTACCAGTCGTAACTTGTCGATGAATGACGCAGACATCTTAGCGGTTGCGGCACGGACAGGAAATGCTGGAGATGTAACTATCACAGTTACGGATACCGTTGATGTATCCCAAAGTGTTTTGTCCACTGGTGTCATACCAGAGGCGACCGGCAATGGGGGAGATTTGACTATCGATACCCAGCGTCTGATCATACGGGATGGGTCACAGGTAGGCTCTGGAACCTTGGGGGATGGGGATGGGGGTACTGTGACAATTCGGGCGACTGAGGTAGATGTGGTTGGAATCGGGGAGGTTGAGTTATTAATTGAAACCTCAAACAATAACTCATCCTTTAGTGGCTTGTTTACTGATGTCCTACCCAGAGCTACAGGGAACGGAGGAACTATATTCATTGATACAGAACGTCTGAGAGTACGAGAAGGAGCAAGTATCAACACCTCTACTTCTGGTGAGGGTGATGGGGGGTTTATA
Organism: Moorena sp. SIO3E8; assembly: GCF_010692445.1. Taxonomy (NCBI): domain Bacteria; kingdom Bacillati; phylum Cyanobacteriota; class Cyanophyceae; order Coleofasciculales; family Coleofasciculaceae; genus Moorena; species Moorena sp. SIO3E8. The sequence goes on from NZ_JAAHHM010000010.1 coordinate 43,360, forward strand.
TCGATACAGGCTAAAGAAATAGAGGTGATTGGGACATCACCTGATGGTCAGTTTCGCAGCAACTTAATCGCAGGGGTGAACCGAAGAGCTACGGGGAATGGGGGTAATTTGACCATAGAAACTGAGGGCTTGACGGTAGTGGATGGAGCGGAATTACGGGCTTCTACTTCTGGTCAAGGTAATGCTGGTAATGTTGAGATTTATGCTACAGAAAGGGTTACTCTGTCTGGCTTCAGTCCCGACCTTGGCTCCTCTAGCGCTATCTCTGCTAACACCGAATCTAACGCAACTGGGATTGGTGGTGAAATTTTCATTCAAACTCCTACCCTCGGTCTGGATAATGGGGCAGTGATCACCGCTATAAGTCAGACTGATGCTTCAGCTGGTCAAATTAGCTTAGATGTGGACACCCTGGCATTAATCGATGGCGCTCAGATTTTTACTTCTAGCTTCAAGGGTGGTGATGCCGGTAATATTACTATCAATGCTTCTGAGAAGATCACTCTGTCTGGTATAGACCCTACCTACAACGAGCGATTAGCGAGAGTTGGACGAAACAGCGTTGACCCAGATGGGCCAGCTAGTGCGATCGCATCTCGGGCAACCCAAACAGGGAAAGCGGGTTCTCTTAACCTGAATACCAAGACATTTAGCGCTAGCGGACGCGCATTGGTAACGGTGAGCAGTACAGGTACCGGTGTTGCTGGAACCTTGAACATCTCTGCTGATACCATCCAACTCGACAATGGTTTCCTCAATGCTAAAACCTCTGCTGGAGACCAAGGGAATATTACCCTCTCTAATGCCAAACTAATTTTCTTACGGAACAACAGTGGGATAACGACTAATGCCAGGGATACTGCTACTGGTGGGAATATCACTATCACCACTGACTTTTTGGTGACATCAAAGGGTAGTAACATCAGTGCCAATGCCATTTTGGGACGTGGGGGAAATATCAATATTACGGCCATTGGAATTTTTAGCGATCGCAGTAGTAAGATTACCGCTTCCTCCCAACTTGGTATTGATGGTAGCGTTACTCTCAATACTCCAGAGGTTAACCCCGCCCAAGCCTTAGATAAGCTACCTGTAGATGTAGTGGATACCAGCAATCAAATCATCACCGATTGTGCAGCAAGCAGCGGGAATAGTTTTTTAGTTACCGGAAAAGGAGGAATCCCCGCTAACCCAGCTGGGGTATTGCGGGGTCAAGTCGTAGTACCCGATTTGCGGCTGATGGTTGATCAAGGGACTACACAATTAAGCAATAGGACAATAAGCAATAGGAGAAGAAGCCGGAGTTGGAGAAAAAGGACATTAGGGTATAACAGGCCAGATCAGGAACAACCAATCACTAAAAAGAAATCACCTATCATTGAAGCCCAAGGATGGATAATTAATCAGCAGGGCATTGTAGAGTTGGTCCCTTATCCTGCCCAAGGTAACTATAGTAGTTGGAATAGTAGTTTTAATTATCGATGTTTTAGGCAGTAGGCAGTCGGGAGTCGGGAGTCGGGAGTCGGGAGTCGGGAGTCGGGAGTCGGGTGAAGAGTGTGGCAAGTGTGGAGAGGGTAACTTAAGTGTACAAAAACTAACTATAGCGAGCTTTTATCATAGCTATGAGGTACACATAATTTTTTACCTATTGCCTATTGCCTATTGCCTATTGCCTCTTGCCTATTGCCTATTGCCTCTTGCCTCTCCTCACCAAAACTTTTTCAGCAAGCCCTAACTAGAGACAAAAGCTTCCACCTCAGCTAATGTAGGTTGAGCAGCGATCGCACCAGGCTTGAGTGTGGTCAGTGCCCCTACTGCACTGGCATAGGTAACCACATCTTTGGCAACAGTTGGATCACTCAGACTCGACCGGTCACGGTGGCATAGTTGATAAATAATGCCACCAGTAAAGCCATCCCCGGCACCGGTTGTATCCTGGACTGCTACAGAAAATGCTGGTAACTTCCCTTCGTTTCCTCCCAGATAGTAGGCGCAGCCTCGTTCCCCGGCTGTGACTAATACCCCTTTGACTTTATCCAACCGTTGTGCGATCGCTTTTGGATCAGCAGTGCCAAACAAAAACTCTCCTTCCTCATCAGTCAGTTTCAGGAAGTCCGCTTGTTGGATCATGTCTTGAATAATTTCAATGGCAGTATTGGCATCATTCCAAAAGACCGGTCGCCAGTTCACATCTATAAAGATAGAGACCTGGTGTTGTTGTGCCAACTTAACTGCTTGATTAATTGCTGCCTTACTGTCGGGATAGGCTAATTCCAGAGTCCCCAATACCAGAAATTTAGCTTCTTTAAATAGTTCAGTGGGCAAGTGATCCGCTTGAAGTCGTGTATCAGCGAATTCTGTGGTATCGATATCACCAAATCCAGCAAAACTGCGATCGCCTGAGGCATCTCGCACTACATAGACTATCCGTGTGGGAGCTGTACCATGACGCTGTACTCCCGTACCATCGACACCAACATCCTTTAACAACTCTACCAGTGTTTCTCCTGGCTGATCTTGACCAATACAACCGATAAATGCAGTGGGTATACCCAGCTTTACTAAAGCACAAGCAGTATTCGCTGGTGCGCCACCGGGATAGTCTGTCCAAGACTCCACCTGTTCTAGGGGTTTTCCTGGCTGATTAGACAAACGGTCAAACAACATTTCACCAGCACAGATCACCTGGGGACTTGTCATGAGGCTATTCCTTACCTACCAAATGTAATTGAACGGTGATTCGGGTAGTCTATCGCCCATCTTCTAAGAAGGAAGTGGCGCGCAAGCATTTCACCCAAACTGACATCAAATTATACTGTAGGTTTATTATTATCTCCCGAGTAATTAACATAACCGGGATTATCAGTACTTCAGTTCCCCTATATGCGCAATAGTTTTAAGGAATAGTTTTAACTCTGGTGGGAAGTAGTTCTATTAGTGGAAATGGCAGGTATTTGATGGGATCACCTACGGTGCCTCTCTGTCCAACGCCGGGAAGTCTGTGAGGTGTACCTTAACTCTACCTAGTTTTCCGGAAAACGAATAAAACAAGGAGAAAAGTGGGCAAGCATAACGTCGCCCATTTCTCTCCTTGGGCAAAGTAAGCTATTTTTACTCGTAAATAAAGACGATAAAAATCGATTAATTCAGCGTTTTTATGAACGGAACACCTAAAAGCGATTGGCCTAAGCCGGGGCACTATACATTACTGGCTTGCAGTGATCATTGATTTTCCTGTCGTCTATTGTTAACGTTTTGAGGCGACAAAGATAACAAAAGCAATATTTGCCGATGACGATCAAATAGGTATACTTATGAATAAGCGATCGCATTCCCGGTCAATGGTGCGATCGCTAAGTGGAGGATTACTCCAGTTCAATGTCATATTCATTCTAACCATGGAAAATAAGCAATACGTAACTCACTGTCCTTTCTACATTGGGGACATTAAGGCTGATGGTTTCAAGACGGAGTCTGGAGATTACTTGATGTCTCAGACTGGTTCTGCTGAAACCATCGGAGAAGATGAATCTTACGCCCGGCGTTTTTTGCGCTCAAAAGCATTCAAAGATATATGGGGCAAGGGTTTTACGCCCGGCACTTTTGAGGTTTTAAACCCAGAGCAACTAAAAGGGCAGACTCGTATCAGTGGATGGCCTCCGGTCATAGTTGGGCTTTACTGGCATAGTCGTGGAAACAAAGGCAACAAAAGGGCTTTTGCATTGACTAACGGATTGATCATAGATGCATTAGAGGAAAGGATTCGTGAAGCTTTCGGTGATACGACTACAATCACCGAAAGAAATGAAAAGCTTTCTGAATACGTGAGTCTCTTAGAAGCTGAGAACACCGATCTAAGAAACAATAGCGAATGCTGGAAGTATATCAACCAGGAACTGAATCAGCAATTAGAAGACCTTTCGGAAGGTATGACTGAACCGGACCATCTAGAGGCAGAAAATGCTCGCCTATTACGAATACTGCGAGAACATGGAATCAATCCCTATTCCCCGCAGAACTACATTTAATCAATCGCATCCTACCATTGCACTCCACACCCCCGCAGTCGCTGGGGCAAGTCATTGGTACAGCGATCGCGGTAAGGAAAAAACCTTACCACCCAGTCCCAACAAGGCTACATAAACCCAACAAAGGTAGTGGCTAACCCCGACTACTTCCTTAGTTCCAATGATGGGTAGGTGACCCAACCAAGTCACCTACCCAGTACCAACGACAGACAGCGACCAATCGGTCGCTTAACCTAGTTCCACTTTCAGGCGGTAGTCCCAACGGACGACCTACCCACTTCCAACACAAGAATCAACAGATTTAAATTAATATTAAGTGCCGTTATCTTTTTGTTATTTCCTAACAGTAGTAAAAAAGATAATAAAAAGACGTCTTAATACCTGTAACGGGAGTTATTGGTACTTCCGTGGTGGGAAGTAGTTCTATTAGTAGAAATGCCTGTAATCGGATTTATTGGTATTTAAAAATTAGCTCTAATTCCCCCTGAAATTCACTTTTTATTATTTTTGATTTTGTTGGTAAAAATAACAGGAAGTTAAAGACTGACTGTAGGCGTAATGCTAGAGTAGTATTGTTGTAGATTCCCAGGGTCTGCTCATTGGGATGCTCGTCAGTGAAGCCAATGGCTCAGAACGTTTGGGTGCAGTGGTTGTTTTACATGAAGCTATTGCCCAACTCAAGAATGGTTGTAATTGGTGCGATTTACCTAAAGACTTACCTCCTTATTCCACAGTGTTTTGGTACTACAAACAGTGGCGAGAACAAGGAGTAATTGAAAACCTTAGGGACATCCTACATTCAAGACAATGCCTTGTCAACAAGCACAATCAGGCCGGGTTTATTGAGAACTATCCCCGGTTACCCAACAAGATGCGTTTACCCTAGGTATTCATTTAAGTATGACACGACTTTTTAAAATTGGTATGATAGCACCTCAAGTAGCATCTCAAGTAGCGCATTAGCTGATAGCTGAATGCTTACATCAGTTACCAAATAGTCCTGGTATTTTTGGTAATGGCTTATGGGGAATCGTCAACTACAGCATTGTTAGTTGAAATATAGAAATGAAACTAATAAAAATAGGCAACTTCGGCTCAGCAATGCAGCGCTTTTTGATACTGTTTTCGTCAAGTATTTTTCCCTTGTCCAAAGTTCTATTGTCCGCAGTTGCCGACAACTGCGCCGAAGTATAATTAGTAATAATTATCAATAATAGCACTACTGACGTAAGGCCACTGGGAGGGTTAGCCGATCAGTACGATTATGATCAAATATGATCGAAGTGTAAAGAATTATTTCGAGCTGGTTCCATGAAACGCATTGTACTGATAGCAGGATTTGAATCCTTCAACGCTGACTTGTACCGCAAAGCTGCTGAGTTAGCTAGCTCCCGCTGTCCGGAACTGGATATTAGAGTATTTAGCGATCACGAAATCACTGCCAACCCTGATACTGTAGACGCTGCCCTCCAAGATGCCCAAGTCTTCTTCGGGAGTCTACTATTCGATTATGACCAAGTGTTATGGTTACGCGATCGCATCCAACACATTCCCATCCGCTTGGTATTCGAGTCAGCTCTAGAACTGATCAGCCTGACTCAAATTGGTCAGTTCAAAATTGGGGATAAACCCAAGGGGATGCCCAAGCCAGTAAAATTCATCCTCGACAAATTCAGCAACGGACGAGAAGAAGACCGCTTAGCCGGTTATATCAGCTTTTTGAAAATTGGTCCGAAGCTGCTGAAATATATTCCTGCCAGAAAAGTCCAAGACTTGCGCAATTGGCTAATTATCTACGGTTACTGGAATGCTGGTGGCTCAGACAATGTGGCATCTATGTTCTGGACCTTGGCAGAGAAATACTTAGATCTGACAGTGGGAGAAATTCCGCCACCAGTGGAAACTCCAAACATGGGGCTACTCCATCCGGACTACGACGGGTATTTTGAATCCCCACGACAATACCTAGAATGGTACAAAAGCTTAAAAGTTAAACAATTAAACGTTATTGGGAAAAGCCCTACCAGCCCACTAGCTTCTCAACACAACCTTAGAGAAAACCCTGTTGTTGGTATTCTGCTTTATCGCAAACACGTAGTTACAAAACAACCTTATATTCCCCAGTTAATTCGCTACTTTGAGGAAGCTGGATTAACTCCTTTACCCATCTTTATCAATGGTGTAGAAGGTCATGTAGCCGTGCGGGATTGGATGACATCTGCTTATGAAACCCAACAGCGGCAACTGGATAACGTGGAAACTCCTTCCCTCTCTAAAGACGCTGTAGAAGTGGATGCCATTGTGTCTACCATCGGTTTCCCGTTGGTAGGGGGTCCAGCTGGTTCTATGGAGGCAGGAAGACAGGTTGCTGTAGCGAAACGTATTCTCACTGCTAAGAATGTCCCTTATACTATTGCTGCACCCCTACTGATTCAAGATATTTACTCTTGGACAAGACAAGGCATTGGGGGGTTGCAAAGTGTCGTTTTATATGCATTGCCGGAATTGGATGGAGCGATTGATACTGTACCCCTAGGTGGTTTAGTCGGAGAAAATATTTATCTGATTCCCGAACGAGTTAAACGACTGACTGGACGGGTCAAGCGTTGGATTCAACTCAGACAAACCCCACCAGACCAAAGACGAATTGCGATTATTCTCTATGGTTTCCCTCCTGGGTATGGAGCAACAGGAACAGCAGCCTTATTAAATGTACCGCGATCGCTTCTTAAATTCCTCCACGCTCTAAAGGAACAAGGTTACACTGTTGGGGAATTACCAGAAGATGGGGAAGAACTAATCCGCTGGGTGAAAGCAGCAGACGAGCGGTCGAATGGTAAATGTTCTAACCAGCAACCTTCAACCTTCAACTTTCAACCTTCAACCTTCAACTTTCAACCTTCAACTTTCAACCTTCAACCAGCAACTAGCAACCACCAACCAGCAACCACAGTTAACGTTAAAACCCTACAAGAATGGCTAGGCTACTTGCTAACTACCCGTATTGAAAAACAATGGCAATCCTTGACTGGTACAGGAATCAAAACCAATGGGGATGAGTTCGAGATTGGTGGGATTGAGTTAGGAAATGTCTGGATTGGGGTACAACCACCCCTGGGTATTTCTGGAGACCCGATGCGGCTGATGTTTGAGCGAGACATGACCCCACATCCCCAGTACACTGCCTTTTATAAGTGGTTACAGAATGATTTTGATGCCCATGCGGTGGTGCATTTTGGCATGCATGGCACCGTGGAATGGTTACCTGGTTCACCCCTGGGGAATACGGGGTATTCTTGGTCGGATATTTTGCTAGGAAATATCCCAAATCTATATATCTATGCAGCAAATAATCCTTCAGAGTCAATGTTGGCCAAGCGTCGGGGTTATGGGGTGTTGATTTCCCATAATGTACCCCCTTATGGTCGGGCTGGTTTGTATAAGGAGTTGGTCGTGCTACGGGATTTAATCTCGGAGTATCGGGAGGATCCTGAAAAGAACTATGCCTTGAAAGAAGCAATTTGTAAAAAGATTGTGGATAGTGGGTTGGATACCGATTGTCCCTTTGAGGATGCTAAGAGGTTGGGCATTACTTTCAGTCCAGAGAATGCCCAGATGTTTAGTGCTGATTCATTTAATCGCTATCTTGTCAAGTTGTACAACTACCTGCTAGTGGTCGAACAACGCTTGTTTTCCTCTGGGCTGCACACTCTAGGTCAAGTGCCTGATTCGGAACAGTTAGAGTCTTACCTCCGGGCGTATTTTGGGGAAGATGTCCCCCAAGGGATAATTCAGGCCATTGTCGATGGAGAATTTGAACCGCAAACACCAGAAGCACGTGAACAGGTCGAGGATGAGAAGGTTGAGGAGGCGTTACGGATTGGTGAGTTGTTGATGCAGACTGGGGAAGAGTTGACGAATTTGTTGCGGGGGTTGAATGGGGAGTATATTCCTCCAGCTCCTGGGGGGGATTTGTTGCGGGATGGTCCTGGGGTTTTGCCAACAGGACGGAATATTCACGCTTTGGATCCTTATCGGATGCCCTCTCCAGCAGCTTATGAACGGGGAAGGGAGGTGGCCAAGAAAATTATTACCCAGCATCTTGAGGAACATCAGGAGTATCCGGAAACTGTTGCGGTAATGCTATGGGGATTGGATGCGATCAAGACTCGTGGGGAGTCCTTGGGGATTTTATTGGAGTTAGTAGGTGCAGTACCTGTTAAAGAAGGAACGGGACGGATTGTACGGTATGATTTGATGCCCTTGGCTGAGGTGGGTCATCCTAGAATTGATGTGTTGGCAAATCTCTCAGGGATTTTTCGGGATAGTTTTGTCAATATTGTTGAGCTGCTCGATGATTTGTTCCGTAGGGCGACTGAGGCAGATGAACCGGAGGAAGAGAATTTTATCCGCAAGCATGGGTTAGCGTTGCGATCGCAAGGGGTAGATAATGTTTCTGCTCGGTTGTTTTCTAATCCAGCCGGGGATTATGGTTCTCTGGTCAATGACCAAGTAGTCGATGGTAATTGGGAATCGGGGGATGAATTGGCGAATACATGGCAAAGCCGCAATGTATTTAGTTATGGACGGCAAGATAAAGGTCAAGCCCGTCCGGAAGTGATGGAGCAGCTGCTAAAAAGTACTAGTCGTATAGTCCAGGAAATTGATTCGGTGGAATATGGTCTAACGGATATTCAAGAATACTATGCCAATACTGGAGGCTTGAAGCGAGCAGCCGAAAAGCAAGGGGGTAAGACCGTTAATGCCAGTTTTGTGGAAAGTTTCTCAAAGGATACTACACCCCGGAAGCTAGAGGATTTGTTGCGATTGGAGTATCGGACAAAGTTACTCAATCCCAAATGGGCTGAAGCGATGGCCAATCAGGGGTCTGGGGGAGCTTATGAGATTTCCCAACGGATGACAGCATTGATTGGTTGGGGGGGTACTGCTGATTTTCAAGATAACTGGGTGTATGACCAAGCAGCAGATACTTATGCCTTGGATGAAGAAATGGCCAAGAGGTTGCAACAGGCAAATCCTGAGGCATTTCGCAATATTGTAGGCCGGATGTTAGAGGCAAATGGGCGAGGATTCTGGGAACCGGATCAGGAAACCTTACAGAAGTTACGGGAGTTGTATGATCTAACCGATGAGGAGATTGAAGGCGTCAGGAACCCCACGGCTATAAGCCGGGGGCTTGAATAAAGCCCACCTGACCAGCCAAAGACCTAAAAAGTCTACGTTTAGAGCAAGAGTTTAAGTCCTACCTACGAATGCATGAACCAGTTTGTAGCTCTAGAACTTCAGCATTAAGTGTGGTGTACAAGGGTTAAGCCCGTGTGTTGAAGAAAGTACCGACTCTAAACATTGGCGAGGTTCACATTACCCCTAATGGGAGATTAAACTCATGTTTGTTTTTGTTTTGAACAGTTCAAGAAAACCTTTAAACCCAACTCATCCAGCTAGAGCCAGAAAATTGCTCAAAACGGGAAAAGCGGCTGTGTTTAAAAGGTATCCTTTTACGATTATATTGAAGGAGGAAGTTCCTGAACCAAATAATCAACAGCTCAGGATTAAAATCGACCCGGGAGCGAAGACTACAGGTATAGCTATCCTGAGAAATGAATCTGTGCTGTGGGGAGCAGAACTGACTCACAGAGGGGGTCAGATTCGATCCGCTCTGACCTGTAGAAGACAGTTAAGGCGTTCTCGCAGAAATCGCAAAACTCGTTATCGCCAACCTCGGTTTAACAATCGATGTCGTCAAGAGGGATGGTTGCCACCGTCATTAATCAGTAGAGTTGAAAACATATTGACTTGGGTAAAACGGCTTTGTAGGTTATCACCAATTGCTCACATTTCAACTGAATTGGTACGATTTGATCCCCAAATCATACAAAACCCAGAAATCTCGGGAATTGAATATCAACAAGGAACCCTAGCCGGTTATGAATTAAGGGAATATATGCTAGAAAAATGGCATCGTCGTTGTGTTTACTGCGGTGCTACGGACACTAAGCTAGAGATTGAGCATATTGTTGCCAAGTCAAAAGGAGGCTCTAATCGCGTATCAAACTTGACTTTGAGTTGTCGAAAATGCAACCAAAAGAAAGGAAATAAACCGATTGAGCAATTCTTAGAAAATAACCCCTTACTGCTCAAGTCAATTCTCTCTCAAGCGAAAAGATCACTAGCTGACACAGCCGCCGTTAATGCTACTCGATGGAAACTGTTTAATGGCCTCAAAGAGCTAGGAATACCTGTGGAAACGGGAACTGGTGGTAGGACTAAATACAACCGTTGTCGTCAAAATTTACCTAAAACTCATTGGTTGGACGCGGCCAATGTAGGCCACTCAACGCCAGATACCTTAAAAATTTTAGTGTCAAGACCAATGAGAATCAAAGCAACAGGACATGGCAACCGTCAAATGTGTGGAACAAATGCTTTTGGTTTTCCGATTCGACATCGGTCAAACACCAAGAAACACTTTGGATTTCAAACAGGGGATATTGTTAAAGCTGTTGTTACCAAAGGGAAAAAAGTTGGCTCTTATATTGGTCGAGTTTTATGTCGAGCAACCGGTAGCTTTGATATCACAACGGCTACAGGTCGAGTAGCCGGAATTTCACACAAATACTGTTCTTTTGTTCATCGCAGCGATGGTTATTCCTATCAATAAGGATTCCCTTACGCTCAGTTGTTTATGTAAGGGGGAAACTTTCCTCCCCATACGTGAACGACAGGGGCTTCCAGTTTCCCCCTTACCAACCCCGATTTATGGTGACGGCTGTAGGATAAGAGGGTGTGGGGTGACCGAGTGTGGTAATCGGGTGAAAATCTTGCTCGTAGTCATCCCAATTCCTAAACCTGAAAATCTTTAACTTACCCGTTCACCCTACACTCGTTTACCCTACATTAGTTTAGCCAATCAATAAGAGTGTGAGTATATTTCTTTTATCCTAACTATACTCGTTCACCAGATGTTATGGCCTTTGCCTGAATAGCCTTGTTCCCTAGACTCTTTGGTTTGTTTTTCTAACTCTTCAGCTAATTTGGCAAATTTTTTCATTTCATCAATTAATGCTGCTGCTCCACTATTTTCGGTTTTTGATTGTTGGTACATCGACGTTTATCCTAATAATTTTATGTACATTAGTTATTTACCTGAGCCGCACGGATGAGTTGATATATGAGTAACTCTATAAAATTGGATCTATTATTTTTATATTTCGTCGGACAATAAATGAATCCGGATTAACTCTGGTAGTTTCATATGAAGCGATCGCTAACTAAATAGGCAAGATTATAAAGTTTTTGATTACTATAGCAATAAGCAGAATGCTTCGGATTTACTCTGATTTTAAAATTCACAATCAACAATAGTCAATGAATAATGGTCAATTTTAAATTAACCAATCACTAATAATAGCTATTTACACTATACTTTGTACCCATGGCAACTGAAATTGAACGCAAATTCTTAGTTAAAGGCGAAGAGTGGCGGAAACTAGGCACTGGTAGTGTTTATCGCCAAGGTTACATTCGTACAACCAACCGCACTACTGTCCGGGTGCGCCTGGTGGGAGATCAAGGATATCTTACTATCAAAAGTCCCAAGGTGGGTTTTTCTAGAAAAGAGTATGAGTACCCTATCCCAGGCTCCGATGCTCAAGAAATGCTCGATACTTTGTGTCAGGGCCCCCTAATTGAGAAAACTCGTTATAAAATTGAACACGCTGGCTTGATTTGGGAAGTAGATGAGTTTGCTGGGGATAATCAAGGATTAATTTTGGCAGAAGTTGAACTAACTGATGAAAATCAGGACATTGAACTACCAGAATGGATTGGAATTGAAGTATCTGATGATCCGAGATACTTCAATTCCAATTTAGTTCAGCATCCCTATACTCAATGGTTACACAGAATCTAGGGTATAGGGTGTGGGGTGTGAGGTATTGGGCAAGAGAATTTGTACTTCTCTATCAGGAGTTATTTTAATTAGCGGCTTCGGGTGCTGGCAAATGGTCTGCTAATTGCTCAAGAGAGTCTACATCAATGGCCACATCCATTAAATGTTCTAACTTTTCGACACTCAACCCTTTCACACGAGCTTGAATTTCAGGGGATAGGTCTCCAAAGCGCCTTTGAAGCAATCGTAGCAGCAGTCGCTCAGCTCCTTCCTGACGACCTTCTAAAATACCTTCCTGACGACCTTCTTGACGACCTTGCTTAATGCCCAACCTTTCGATACTCGTGACATACTTCATGTTGACCTCCTGTTCGTACTGGTTAACTTCTTCACGAAAGGCTTGTTCTAGTGCTGAGGGTAAATGCATTACCCAGTCAATGAAATGATATAAGTTTAAAATGTCTTGTCGCTGATACCCTTGCTCGTACAATCGTCTGGTCAGAGCCATTTTCCAAATTTTTCGTTGCTGGCCATCACTGCGAGTATCAACTGCTTTCAGGTGAGCCATGATTACCGTGGCAAAGGGATTGGCACTTTGTTCTAATTCTGGCCACTGCTGTTTGTAGTCTAGCAGTTTCACCATCAAAAAATTGAACTGGATTTTACAGCCGAAGATTTCGCTACTGTATTGGGTTGGTCGCCACTGGGGGTTAGCATCACTCAAGACTGCTAAACTAGCAACCGGTCGATTGTAGCGTCCGCTAATCCGATGGTGGTAGGTGTACATCCGTTTAGCAAACTCCGTCTGTTTTTTCCCTTGGACTTCCACATGAATTAGAATCCAAGTTTCTTGACCATTGTTGAGCCAGACCTTAACCAGTTTGTCTGCCCATCGACGTCCTACTTCCGCGTCTCGCACCACCTTTTGCAGTTCTTTGTCGAGGAATTCACTTGGACGAGACCAATTGATTTGACTATGAATGTGGGCAAAGCACAGGGCAATGAAGGGCTCAAAGTACCATTCCAGGGTGTCTTTCCAGGGGGAATCATAGTCCGCTGCTGGGTTAATCATTAATTTCCTCTAGTTCGGCTGATTCATCTAATTAATCACCAAACCCTGTTTCCCTGGTCATCAAATAGTGAAGGATTAATTGTGATTAACCCTTCAGAATAGATACAGGACATATCAGTCCTGGTTTTAATCAGCGTTTTAATTAGCGGCTTCGGGTGCTGGCAAATGGTCTACTAATTGCTCAACAGATTCTACATCAATGGCCACATCCATTAACTGTTCTAACTTTTCGACACTCAACCCCTTCACACGAGCTTGAATCTCAGGGGATAACTCTCCAAAGCGCCTGTGAAGCAATCGTAGTAGCAGTCGCTCAGCTTCTTCCTGACGACCTTCTAAAATACCTTCCTGACGACCTTGCTTAATTCCCAACCTTTCGATACTCGTGACATACTTCATGTTGAGCTCCTGTTCGTAGTGGTTAAGTTCTTCACTAAATGCTTCTTCTAGTGCTTCAGGTAAGTGCATTACCCAGTCAATGAAGTGATATAAGTTTAGGATGTCTTGTCGCTGATACCCTTGCTGGTACAATCGTCTGGTCAGAGCCATTTTCCAGATTTTCCGTTGCTGGCCATCACTGCGAGTATCAACTGCTTTCAGGTGAGCCATGATCACCGTGGCAAAGGGATTGGCACTTTGTTCTAATTCTGGCCACTGCTGTTTGTAGTCTAACAGTTTCACCATCAAAAAATTGAACTGGATTTTACAGCCGAAGATTTCGCTACTGTATTGGGTTGGTCGCCACTGGGGGTTAGCATCACTCAAGACTGCTAAACTAGCAACCGGTCGATTGTAGCGTCCGCTAATCCGATGGTGGTAGGTGTACATCCGTTTAGCAAACTCCGTCTGTTTTTTCCCTTGGACTTCCACATGAATTAGAATCCAAGTTTCTTGACCATTGTTGAGCCAGACCTTAACCAGTTTGTCTGCCCATCGACGTCCTACTTCCGCGTCTCGCACCACCTTTTGCAGTTCTTTGTCGAGGAATTCACTTGGACGAGACCAATTGATTTGACTATGAATGTGGGCAAAGCACAGGGCAATGAAGGGCTCAAAGTACCATTCCAGGGTGTCTTTCCAGGGGGAATCATAGTCCGCTGCTGGGTTAATCATTAATTTCCTCTAGTTCGGCTGATTCATCTAATTAATCACCAAACCCTGTTTCCCTGCTCTGAAAATATCTCTGTCGTAAGTAAATATGGGGGCGGTGGGACTTGAACCCACACGACCGTTTAAGGTCAACGGATTTTCATTCTCCCGTAGCTTTCGCTACTGCCATAGCTGGCTCTTGAGAATTGGACTCTCCCTTTACCCTCGGCTTGACGTTAGGGTAGCTCCCGTCGAGTCTCTGCACCTTCCGAGAGGTTTTCCCGGCTTGGCTCAGGATTGCCTTATCTGTGACCAGACTTAGGTTTCCCTGAATTTGAGAGCATTCACATGACAGATTTCTCTATCAGTGCTCAATTTCCTTAAGTCCGTAGCGTCTACCATTCCGCCACGCCCCCTGGTTGATATCACATAGCGGTGGGTTTGCGTTTACCCATCAACCACTGTGATTTCACTGTTTTCTATTTAACCATGAACTGGGGCTACTATGCAAGTATACTGTTGAAATTTTTGAAATTTTTAAGAGGGGGCAAAGTCTGGCTCTGGGGGAACACAGGGCAGCATGTTCGACCTAAGGTAATATAGTAGGGTTGAGCGATTGACCTGCATGTCACGCTACGCGATCGCATTTTTGTCTTCTGTGTCTTAAACCAAAATTTTATGATTACTGCGATACTATACCTGTCTTTGGCAGGAGCCTACTTATTGGTATTCCCTCTCGCCATATATCTCTACCTACAGAAACGGTGGTACGTTGCTAGCTCCTTCGAGCGAGGCTTCATGTACTTCCTGGTCTTCTTATTCTTTCCCGGTCTATTACTCTTCAGTCCAATCTTAAACCTCCGCCCCAAGCGGCGTCAGCCACAAGGGTAAGTCAGTCACTTAAGCGATCATTAGTAATTCATGCGACGAATTGACGCGATTGGAATTGCCCTTGGTATCTTTGCTACTGGCGGCATAGCCTACTTGATCTTTCAGCTCGCTGGGTACGATCAAATCCAAGCCGGGATTTGGAGTCAAGTCCTCTTGGTTGGGGGGTTAGTTGGGTGGGTGCTAACCTACCTGTTTCGAGCCTTCACCCAAACCATGACCTATAACCAGCAGGTGAAAGACTATAAAGATGCTGTCCTGCAAAAGCGACTCGAAGAAATGACACCAGAAGAACTTGCCCAACTCCAAGCAGAGGTGGAACAGGAAAAGCGTTTGACCAAGGCAGAGGGCGATTCCTCCATATCCCCCCTTAAGCAGGAGGGGCAGGGGCAAAACTAGATGACGAATGACCAATGACAAAAATTTCCGATTGCTTCGGATCCCTGAGATCTAACTCCCAGTGTGCTCTGATTCCTTTTATCACCGCTGGGGATCCCGATTTAGAAACCACAGCCAAAGCCTTGCGGGTACTCGACCAATCCGGTGCTGACATCATTGAACTGGGAGTACCCTATTCTGACCCCTTGGCCGATGGTCCAACTATCCATGCTGCAGCTACTAGAGCATTACAAAAAGGTGTGCAGTTGGATGATGTTCTGGCAATGGTAAAGGACGTTAGCCCAGAGTTACAAGCGCCAATTGTCCTATTTACCTACTACAATCCCATTCTCAACCGAGGGATTAATTCCTTT
Organism: Moorena sp. SIO3E8; assembly: GCF_010692445.1. Taxonomy (NCBI): domain Bacteria; kingdom Bacillati; phylum Cyanobacteriota; class Cyanophyceae; order Coleofasciculales; family Coleofasciculaceae; genus Moorena; species Moorena sp. SIO3E8. Next base: position 59,101 of record NZ_JAAHHM010000010.1, read on the forward strand.
TTAGAGCAGATTGCTGAAGTGGGGGCGAAAGGCTTAGTGGTGCCTGACTTACCCCTGGAAGAAGCTCAAATATTGCTCAAACCTGCAGCAGAGCTTGGGATTGAAGTGATATTGTTAGTGGCACCAACTACACCAACAGAACGGATTGAAGCGATCGCTAAACAGTCTCAGGGCTTTATTTACCTAGTCAGTGTTACCGGTGTCACCGGGATGAGAACTCAGCTGGAATCACGGGTAAAAGACTTACTCAATCAGATGCGTGGTCTGACCGATAAGCCAATCGGGGTTGGCTTTGGTATCTCCCAGCCAGAACAAGCTAAGCAGGTCAAAGATTGGGGTGCAGATGCAGTGATTGTGGGTAGCGCTATAGTAAAGCGTTTGGCAGATGGCACTCCATCAGAAGGCTTGTCAGCCATTGGAGACTTTTGCCAAAGCCTGAAATTAGCAATTACGGAGTGAAGCCATGGATCCTAGGGCTTGGCATTTACTGTCACGGTCTAGGATACGGATCAGAAACTACTGAGCAGATTAATCGTTCGTATTTAGCTTCTGTTTCATATCCAGATAGGTTCTCGGATTGAAATTCTTTCTGGGATTTATAGCAATCCGTGTAGGAATTGAGAGAATTTTGATGCCATATTCCCTACTCCCTACTTCCTACTCCCTGTTCCCTGTTCCCTGTTCCCTGTTCCCTTTGCTATATCAATTTCGTTTCCAAACACTGTTACGAAATCCTCTTTCATACTGATAACTGTCCAACCACGAGCTTCGGCCTCCCGAAGAGCATTCTCGGCACCTGTATCGTATACATATTCCCGGGGATCATCGTGGTGAACCAGCATCATCAAAGCTGGACCGTCTTGCTCGTCAGTGTACTGAAGCATTTCTAAATCACCATCGGAATTACCAACTGTGATAATTGGTTTTTTACCAATGTAGCGCTCAATCCCCACTACTTTACCTCCTTTAGTATTAATGGGTTGCACCAGTTCTGGCTTCCGAACCAAGACATGGGATCCATCGTCTTTGGTGATAAACTCGGTTTGGATGCTACTACCAATGATGTTTTCAGGGGGAATACCGTAGGCATCTTCGGCATAGGAGCGAATGAAATCAATCCCCCCCCCAGAGCAAATATAGACCTTGAAATCATTACTCCTGAGATAGTTGACCAGTTCAACCATGGGCTGGTAAGTCACCTTTATGTATGGAACTCCAAAGTCTGGATGCTTTGAGTTATCCAAAAATTCCCTAGCCTTCTGTTGATAGTCTTCTGTTGTCATTCCCTGGAGTTGAAGATCGTCTAGGATTACATCCTTTTGACTTAAAGAAGCAAGTTCTTTGAAATCTGGCAATGGATTACCTAGCTGTTCTAGGATAAATAACCGCTGAATAGTTGTGGGTTTTTCAGTCCACAGGGTTCCATCATTATCAAACGTGGCGATGCGATCGCTAGGACGAACGTAGTTATCACTGTTGGGATTGGTAACCTGTTGCACAAAGTTAACAATCCCTTGCTTAGCCGCACCCTGATTCCAAGAGAGTAAGGGGTCATAATCTGCAGCAGCAGGGGGACATCCGACAAAGCCTGCTAGGCAAAACACTGATAATAGAATTGACAGGAAAACTAAGAACGTTCTTTTTTTCATGATTAAGGCTTTTCGCCTGTAATTGCTGTTCCGCTTCAAGGCAAACAAGGCTATTTTTACCGACTAAACCAATCTTGTCAATATAATCTTTTCCCATTAGTTAACCCTGTTCCAAGACACAAAAATGTTTCCTAGAACAGGGTTATAGCAGTCGAATTATAGATTAGGAGGTTAGCGGAACAGCCATGTCTACTCCCTCTCGTAAATCTTCAATCGTACCACGTGACTTTCTCCGTTGGTTTTTAATCGGAAACCAATAATGTTCTATCTCATTTCAATCAGGAGAGTAACCAAGCAAATAATCAATTCTATAGCAATTGTCTTTCCCATGAGGTACAAAGGGATCCCCCTAAATCCCCCTTAAAAAGGGGGACTTTGAATAAATGCTATATAATTTTTTCAGATTTAGGAAAAATTATCAGGCTTAACTAACCTAAATCCAATGTGAGTCGTTCCTGTATCCGGTGATTGAGACTCCCGAGCAGCAGGACGATAGCGACTACAATAATTAGGAGCACACAGGTAAGACCCGCCTTTAATTACATGTTTAGCAACACCCGGTTCTCTCGGGTCGAAGCTTTCTTTTTGATTAGGTCCTGTAGGATTAAGGCTGTGGGCTTTGCCATTGTGACCGATGCTATACCAATCTGAAGTCCACTCCCAGACATTACCAGTTATGTCATACAAACCATAACCATTTGGTTCAAAAGAACCTACAGGTGCAGTGCCGGTGTGACCATCAGCTTTGGTGTTGAAAAAGGGGAAGAATCCTTGCCAGGTATTCGCCTTCTGGGCCGAGTATTGCTCACCCCAGCTGTAGGTGGCATCATCCATTCCACCGTGAGCAGCATATTCCCATTGGGCTTCTGTGGGTACTGACTTCCCTGCCCACTTAGCATAGGCTTGAACGTCTTCATAGGCAACATGGACGACGGGATAGTTCTTTTTACCCTTAATGTCGCTCTTTGGACCAAAGGGATGTCGCCAGTCAGCCCCAGGAGTCCACTTCCACCAGCTCAGGTAACCCACTGGTCTAACCCCATTGTCCGGCATCTGAAAGACTAGGAAGGTGCCCGTTGCTCCTCTGTTAAGTCCGGAAACTGTTCGGAGGAGAGGGGACGCTCTGCTACTGTAATATAACCAGTTTCCTTGACAAATTTGGCAAATTCGGCATTAGTGACTTCGTATTTATCGATGCAGAAGCTCTCAACGGTAACATCTTCGGCAGAGCGCTCGGAAGGATAGTAAACGTCGGAACCCATCTTGAAAGTACCGCCAGGGATTAAGGTCATACCTTCAGGGCAGCTATTTACGGTGGGAGATGCCTTGACTTGTGTGGCAGTGCAAAGGACTAGGCATACTGTCAGGAAACTGAGGAAAAGTTTGAAGAGAAGTGATTTTAACCAAGGAGTCTTCATTGTTGAGTCAGAAAAGCTATTAGTACGTAGGCATTTAGCGGTCAGCGATCCGTTCAGCTATCAGGCGTTGCCCAAAGACCAATGGCACCTCAAGTACCGTGCCCATAGCCCATAAGCTGAATATCACTAAGCCACTCCATAGCCTGTGTAAGGACGTTTATAACTGGGATGTAAACCGAGAATAATATCGTCTTTTGGTATACCCATTTCCACCAAATCTTGTGCCAAATCAGCTTCTGTCATATTTCGCTGAATCCAAATTCTACCATCTTTGATATCTAAATGGATGAAACAGTTATAAACTCGTTTGAGTCCATCCCAGCCGATATCTAGAAGTTGATAATGGTCATGTTCTGTGTCAAAAATAAGTTGACCCTCAATCTCTGAATCTGAATTATTCGCTTCTAATGTGGCATGATTAGTTAATAGTTGGCGAATTATTAATCGGTACTTTTCTAATTTTTTCATAACAAAGGGGAACCATTATAATGAGTAGTAGACTGACACAGTTAAAGTAGTAGAATTGATTTTTGCTAAAAACCTTAATTGACAAGGGATTAAGGGATTTTACTAAACCACCATTTTAGCTGTGTCAGTCCAGTAGAATTGAAGTGAATTGCAGTGAATCAGCAGCCTGGATTTGCCTATATTTCAGCAACCACTTCCCTAACTCTGCATTTCAGCAACCACTTCCCGAACAATATCAAAGAGTTTGGCTACGATATAATCAACAAAGGGTTTACCATCCACATCTTCCGTGATCCACGGGTCCATGATCACCGATCGCAAAACGGAAATCTCCTTGTCGTGATCATTATTACCAGTCCCCTGGGGTAACCCTAACAAGCGTTCCTTGTAGTCGTTGAAAAATACATCCCCGTAGCTGTATTTTAGGAAATCGGTGGTACTGACAATAATCTCATAGTTGTAAATGTCACGACCATCGGTTTTGATGCTCATGCGATCGTAGATTTTCTCGTTGAACTGATTGACCTGATCCAGATTGTCGTTGAGTACGCCGTTTACTTTGTAGTTAAAGGCATAAGTCAGAATGTTCAAGTCAGAGCCGACTTGCCGCAAGGCATCGAAATCATCACCAGTGGGATCGTTGATGATAGATTGAGGGGTTTTGCCAGACAATTTTTTCAGTAATGGTATACGCTCAAGCTCAATCTTAGGCGTAGGAACAACTACAAAATCGGTTTCCTTTTCACTGTACTCCAACAACTTCCAATGGAAGACTTTGCAGTTGTAGAGGGTGCGACCCAGAATTTTGCCGTAGCCTTGGCGAGTAGGACGGATGGCTGCATGACTGAGATAAACCCCTGCCGCTGCTGCACCCGGTTTAGATCCTTCAATGCCATAAGTCCCCAGCACCAACTCTTCTTCTGTGGTTGCGCCGCCAGAGTTGATGTAGGGGGCTTCAAAGGCAATCAAACTCCGCATCGCCATGTTACGATAACACAAGCCCCCCGCCGGATAGGGGAGGTATCCGGTTTTGTGAGGATCAACAGTGATGGTATCGGTGTGCTTGAGGTGTTGATATTGCTCAATCACATAGTCGCTCAGGGGCAACGGGGGCAGGGGTTTATCCTCAGGATCATCTAAATTATCCCACAACAGAGAAGCAAAGTAGCCACCCCAGGCACAGTCAGCATGAAGCGCAAAGTCTACATTCGCTGGACGATATTTTTGATCGCGCAATTTGACAACATCTGCCAGGGGATCGACATTACCCTCCTCGGTAGTTCCAAAGATAGAGACCACAGAGATAATGGGATGCTTGCTGGCAATGTACTCATCAATCGCCTCTTCCAATTCAGCCACATCCATGCGACCATAGACATCTAGGGGAAGGGTGTGCATATTATTGGCTCCCAGCCCCAGAATGGCAGCCCCTTTGGGTAAAGAGTAGTGTTTAGAAGCGGGGACGATAACTACTGGATCTCCTACACCGGTTCCGACTAAAAACTTCTGGGCAAAGTCCAAAAAGCCCATGTTTTGAAGGGAATAGGGAGAAAGGGCATCATTGAAAGCGACTGGATCGACGTTATATTCTTCGATCAAGCGGTTAGAGAGATTCAACACTTCATCTACAGACAAGTTCAACAAATCCCAAGTGTCTAACTTGTGAATTTTCTTAGACTTACCAGAGGGCAAGTTAACTTTAAACTTGTCTGCTAGTTTCGGGTCTAAATCGTTCAGGGCTTCTTTGAAGGAAAGGGGATAGAATTTGAGGTTACGGGCAGCCCAAATCGATTCAATATTGGCAGTGGAGCCGCCACAGGTGAGATGTCCCCAGGATTGAGGGTTGGTAGCACCATAGCCGAACATCCGGCACAAGTCCCGCATCGCTTCCACTTCAAATAGAGTGGTGATGGGGGAGGCTTCCAAGGCCACGTTGTTTTGGTTGTAGAGCATGGCGGCGACATAGCCCACCATACCGGGCAGGGTCTGATCCCAGTTCATATGCCCCTGATAGCGCATACTGAAAAAGGGAGCAGATTTTTTCAGTTCCGCCAGCATACTATATAACTCGGTTTTAATAGTATCCACAGCCTGGACATAACCCGGCTCCTGCTTCATGGTTTCGGTGATGGGGGAGGGGTCGCTGGGGTGGAAGTTGCGTCGCCAAAACACGTGGTCGTTGACCGCCAGTAAAATTAACTCGGAAAACAGATCGACGTTTTCCCCCCGTGGACCAATAAACCAAGCCGCCACTTCTCGCTCGGTTTCATTTTCCCCACCGAGCAAGTCTTGGAGGGTTTGGGAAACAATCCGCTTTTTGCTTGCCAGTTCAGGAATGCTACGGTAACCTAACAACTTACCGATGCTTTTCTTCAAGTTGCTCAGTGCTTTACCGGAATAATCGGGGGTTAAATCAATGGAAAGTTTCTTCATGTTTGTTACTTGTTGAAAATAGATTGAAATAGATGGGGAGATGGGGAGATGGGGATAATTTTGGACGAATAGTCGTTATTTTGGCCAAATTGATCTAAGCATCCCCTTAGGTCAATTAACGAATTGTTAGTCATTTCAGTTGATTGAACTCGACTAATTTGTCAAATTTTCATGATTAAATTTGCTTAAAAATCAGCAAATTTTGGTTTATTTGCCTATCCCGCTATCTCCTCTAATCGTTAATTTCTGGCATTTTGAAACAGCCCTGCCGCAGTATTGGGGGGCTCAATCATAACCAGAATCAGCAACACCGTAAAAATTGATAGCTGGAATCTGCACGGAGCATGTCACTTATGCAGAGCATTTGTACTAAAGCTATAGCTCCCTGATGTGTTTTAGCACGCTCTAATAGTACATAGTTCATATGTTCTACAATTTTGACCTGCTCCCGAATCTGCATAAGTAAATTTATGTTAAGATTCCAAAAATAAATTGTTATTTGCAGATTCTTTATAACTATTACCAAGAATTATCAGTGAAAGTATATTTTTTTAGGAAAGATTTTAGATTTAACTTAACTTGACAATATAGCTTTCACCCATAACAAACATGACCACGATTGGCCGTTGGCCACGCTACGGGAACGCAACTGTGAACAGCATTCTTTAAATTCCGTTCAAACTGATTGATAAAACTTAATATTTCGGTTGTTTACCGAATCAATTAATTGCCCTTTTTTGTGCTACTAGATCCCAAAGGAATACCAAACAACCACCTCCTATCTCTAATCCCTAGCTATTCAACTAAATAGTCATTTTTGTTTCACCTTAAACATAAACGGTTCCCCTGAACATTCAAAAATTCCAACTTTACTAACCATACTAATAAAATAGTCTTTGAGGGGATAATGATTAGTTTTATCTATGATTCGTTTTGTTAAGCATCGCGATCAATTGTCTCAAAACCTGGTATAGCGCTATGCCCAAGTCAGAAGTTAGAAGTCAGAAGTTCAACTCACGGGGTGACAACAAAAATAGCTAGGAAGCCGACAGAATCAGCTACCTAGCCATCAGTAATTGTGGGCTTAATTGATGGGTTTCATTTTCGGGCGGGCAGGATGCCCACCCCAATCATTTCATCCCTTGATTTAGCAATGCTTGGTTATTCGGGAATTACTGTATCTTCCCGGAAAGCCAGATTTTGAATTCGCTCGTCCAATGCCGGGTCAGTATCAGGCTGATTAAAGGCATTAGCTGCGGTGGGGAAGAATTCATGGAGGTATTCGGCTAGGGCATCCTGCTCGGAACCAAAGGAGGCAAAATTGGCAAAACCCTGGAAAGGTTCAGGGATCGCACCATCTCGGATGCCGTTTTTGTTGAGGTCTTCGTCAGGATCTAAAACCCCATCGCCATTGCTATCCGGCTCACCCCAGAAATCGACCCGATTGAACAAAGCTGGATTGGCACTCAAGAAGGTGGATAAGGGAGCGCCATCAGCCACGTAGCTAATGGTAACACCACGAAACGTGCGGCTGGGATCCCCCACTAATTCACCATTCTGAGCCACTACATCGATAACTTGGTCTTGATCGTCCAGGACAACCAAAGACAGAACCCGATCATTGGCAGGACGAGTGCTATCAAAGCTAAATTTAAGCCGACCGACTTGGGGAAACTGGCCGGGAGTCACACCTGGAGCTGTTGCTGCTACCGCATCCTCGATGGTTTGCAACAATTGATCTGCCGTGACAGTAAACAGGGTAAGTCCATTGTTAAAACGGAGGGAGTTTGTAATGTCGAGTTGGGAAACTTCCCCTTCTTCCTTGCCCACCGCAGGATTGGCTGCTGGGGGCAACAGTTCAAAGTCATTGGGGTCGATGCCACCGTTAGCAGCGCTAATTACCCCGATGTTGGAACGGATGCCACCTCCATTTTTGAAGGAAAACACGGTTGTATCATCGACAGTCTTGGCATAGGTCAGGTTAGCATCAGCGGTTAGGTTACCCAGGTTGGTTTCTTCGGTACGGACAAAAGCGCGATCGCCCCGCAGGAAAACTTTGGTATTGCCAAAAATATTGCTATCCTGAGTACTGATCACTTCATCCAGGGTATTGGTAATTTCTACAACCTCTGGATCTGGGGTCCCTCCTACCGCTGCAACTCCTTGATCATCTGTGGCGTAGGCTCCACTAATGTTGGGGTCAATACTGCTGGCAATCAGGATACCGTTTGCATCAAAGTCCACCACCAGACGACCCACATACTTATAGGTGGCATCTGTGTTCACAACAGCGATCGCATTTCCATCTCTATTAGTTTTGAGAATGGGATAAGGACCGCCACTGGTATCTCCCAGCCGCAGATGATCGGTGGCATCAGACAGCAAGGTGTGAGACCCTCCTGCCACGATTATATCTACATCCCGCAGACGAGGGGCTAACTCATCCCGCTCAATGGTCAACTGTTGCATATGAGCCAGGAGAATAATCTTGTTGATGCCCGTAGCCGTCAATTCATCCACCGCAGTTTGGATTTTAGCAGCCAGGGCGTCATAGTCTGTGGGATTTTCCGGGAACACCGTGACTCCATCAGAGGAAGAGATGGTAGGCAGAAGGGGTGTGCTTGCTCCGACAATACCAATTGGCTCACCATTGACGGTAATCACTGCAGTCCCCGCAACTTGTCCTGCCGGAATGGTGCTGACTTCTTGACCGTTTGCACTGATCAGGCTTGATAGGTTAGGGTCTGTGCTAAAATCCAGGTTTGCACTGAGATAGGGAAACAGCGCCCCACGGTAAGCTCCATCTGGTTGAATTATATCCCGCACTTCCTTGCTGCCCAGATCGAAATCATGATTCCCAAAGGTCGAAGCTTGGATACCGAGTTGATTGTGGATTTCGATATTGGCATGACCAATACTAGCTTCTCCCACAGGGGTGTCGTTCAACCTAGGGTCGCTGCCAGCAAACAGGAACGGACTGGGAATGTAGTTATCTCCAGAGGAGAGGACAAGAGTATTGGGGTAGTCCTCCTTGAGGGCATTCAGGACGGCGGAAAACCGAGGAGCATCTTCCAATGCGGCCAGTCCAGCCTCAAAATCTGAAGCATGGAGCAGTTGTAGAGTAAAAGGCTCTGTATCTGAGTCAACAACCTCTGGCTCCGGGTTACTGGTGCCTGTAGAGCCTATATCCGGGATGGGTCGATTCTGTTGTGCTATCACCAGGTACGCAACGATGGCCAAAACTAGGGCGATCGCAACTGCTACCCCTATTTTCCAAATACGGTTCCAATTCATTAAATATACCTGATCTGTGCCTTGTTTACCATATCAAGTTATTACCCTTTTTTGTACGATAGGATGCCGAAGTAATAGCAAACTTCGACATCCTATCTCTAATGGCTAGCTGTTTAATTCAACTGGCGGCCCAAACCAACGAAAAAGTTAAATATCCCTGCTGTTTCGGACCTATTGCTTGAACCGATTGATTGGCGGTAATACGTGTGAAATATAAATCACCAATCTGGAGACCCAAAAACTCACTTTGGAACGAACCGCAAGAAAGCTGCATTATTTGCATTTGGCTATAGGTCAAGAACTCAGTCAACTGTTCCACATCCGTAAAACGACTGGAAATAATCTTGGAACGTCCTGCGGTAGATTCGTTCAAATCTTGACCATAATAATTTGCTGCATTAAAACTCATGACTAGTTCAGATAAAATACATTATAATTCGTGGCATTTGTCAGTAAGGATGTAGTTCACCCTTGGTATTTTAGGGAGTAGGGATTAGGTAGTAATAAAATTAAATCTACCTCATAAGTATGATCAATTATATCAAGCTTTTGCTAAGATATATAGCAATTATCATAGTTATGAGGAAAAAATTTCTGGATTTTAGGGAACAGGGAACAGGGAACAGGGAACAGGGAAGAGAGAATAGGGAATAGGGAATAGGGATGTCCTGCATCAACACAGGGAATCAACGTCAAAGAATACTGTACCTCATAACTGCGAGAAACGCTATAATTTAAAATTATCTCATGAAAGCAAATGCTGATTTATCATACAGCCGTTTTCCTATTAATGAAGTACACACCGATTTTTTGTCTTTTCCCTGTTCCCTGTTCCCTATTCCCTATTCCCTATTCCCTATTCCCTATTCCCTTTGACCATTAATTATAGTTTCACCTCTCAACTAAAAATGCTATAGCTGACGGCTGACAGCTGACGGCTGAATGCTTACTAACACCCTACATTAAAATTCCTTAATTATGAAACCCCAAACTGAGCAAATTGTTACTACCCTTGAAGAACTAACCAAAGATGAATACTACAGCCTAGTTGGTGACGCTCCTTATATAATTATCCCTTGGGAAGTAGAAGATAAAGGTCCCTTTTCAGTGGAACGCTTTCTAGTGGATAACACCGGTCTTATGCCCTTTGCTCCTGAAGAGTTTCTCAGTCAGATTCGCGCAACCCAATCTCAAGCTGTGAGCGACCATTACCAAAATCTGATCGCACTGCTGCAAGCTAACTTGTCAGAGTTAACTATCTATGGCTATCGCCTTCCTACACTACCAGAAGAATTGGAAGAGGGATTTCCCCTTCAACAAAGTGTCTTTGGCTCCTTAGGAATTCCCATGCTAATTGGTTCATCAACAGCAGGAGAGTGGATTGGATTAGGTATCAAACAAAGTTGGCGGTGCAACTCATCACCACAATTTATGATTCCGGATCTAGAATCTCTCCAAGACAATACCGCTGCACTGGTTGAGCAAATCCAATCTATCACCAATCAAATTACTCACCAAGCCCAAGCAGAGGAAGAATTAAGTTTGGGAGGTTTCGAGGTAGTGATCACCACTAGTCGCAACGAAGTTATGCAAAAATTATTGGATACTACGGGATTTTTAGAGATTAGCGAAATCAATGAATTTATTAGAGTTCGAGATGATTACGGCACGGAGATAGAAGAGTATCAGGAAACAATAGCACAGCTAGAACAAGAACTAGTAAAGTTAGAGGAAGAAGGAGACTTATCAACGGAACAATACCAAGAGGTTCAAGAAGAATTGTCAGAAGAAAGAGCAGGATTAGAGGAAATCCAAACAGAATGCAAGTTCGAGTTAGACTTGAGAAACTTGTTTGCCACTCAACTGCTTAATTCCAAAACTTACCATCTTAACTTCAATCTGTCTGGAGAATGGTGTACAGTTCACTATGCCTTAGGGGAAACTCACGATCACGATTGGGTAGTAGTAGCAACAATTAGTTATACTCTTTGAGGGAATCACAGGAGTGGGCGCGGGGAGATGGGGAGATGGGGAGATGGGGAGATGGGGAGATGGGGAGATGGGGAGATGGGGAGATGGGGAGATGGGGAGATGGGGAGGTGGGGAGGTGGGGAGATGGGGAGATGGAGAAGCAACTGGAACTGCAAGAGCGCGCGCCATAGANCCGCATAAATTCAAAACCAAGGGGCTCAATCAGCCAATTCATAATAAATAAAAGGGAACAGGGAACAGGGAACAGGGAGTCTGGAGTCGGGAGTCGGGAGTCGGGAGTCGGGAGTCGGGAGTCGGGAGTCGGGAGTCGGGAGTCGGGAGTCGGGAGTCGGGAGTCGGGAGTGTGGGGAGATGGGGATATTTTTATTAAGTGTCAATAGCATTGATAGCGTTTCTAGGATTTATGAGGTACGCTTTTCAACCTCAAAGTCCCCCTTGATAAGGGGGACCAACGGGGGATCCCTTTGTACCTCATGGCATAGCGATGCAGCGCGGTCTTGGGGGTTTCCCCCATGAGCGACTGCATCAAGACAGATAATTGCTATATAAATATATCATTAACATAAATATATCATTAACAATCTTACCTTGCGGATTTTCAATAACACCAAAAATCCTCCAAACTATTTCATCCTGCTCCCTGCTCCCTAAAAGCAAATAATTTGTACCTCACCCAATTTAAAACTGCTGTAACTTTAGGATGCAGTATTATTTATTTTTTCAATCTTGAAAACATTGTCGATGGTTTTACCAGCTGTTTTTTCATCCCATCCTAGGGCTGTTAAAAATTGAGCTGCTGAGGTAGTTTCTACAACATCAACTCCCCATTCTCCGGTTTGGAGAGTATCAGGAGCATTACTTAAGGGTGGAGTTTTCTTTAAGCCTCCCAATATTAAGATATCTGGCATAAAATCCCCCTTTTTTTGACTAATCCGCTTCTCGTCTAGAGCTTGAGCGCACAATTCTCCAACTTGAGGTGGGGTAAGCTCTTGAGTAGGGAATAAAATTTCAACCATCCAATGGGGATGATCTAACTTACGACACTTTAAGGATGGATAGTTACTTAATCCTTCAGCAAATACCTGAGTAAATTCTTCCCGGTTTAGTTCAGGAAAACTATCGTCTGATAGTTCAAAGTTATGGGAAAGCAACATCCGACCAGTTTGAGAGTCAGTCATGAGTCCTGTAATATCCTGTTTGATCAATTTTCCAGCCCAGCAAGAATCAGTATATATTAGGTTGGGTTCATTGCTGAACAGTGAACCCTAACAGGTATTACTCTCTGACTTTGGGACTGACCGAGTTAGCGCACTCCGCACTCAGACCTAAGCACTCAAAACTCACCCCTCAAGCTGCGGCCAAACTCATCACCTTACCATAAGCCTTGCTCAGGTTTTCTGGTGTCAGCACTTGGGCCCTTGAACCCACAGCAATCAGTTGCTTATTCAATAAGAGGAGTTGATCATAATGAGCTAAGGTTTCTCCTAAGTCATGGCTGATCACTAGTAACGTTTTGTCTTGGGATTTAAGTTCAGTAAAAACCTCAAAAATAATATCTTCGGTCTTTTTGTCGATGCCCACAAATGGCTCATCAAAAAATAATAACTCGGCTTGTTGAGCTAGGGCCCGCGCTAAAAATACCCGCTGCTGCTGTCCACCAGAGAGTTCGCCAATTTGACGGTGGCGATACTCGAACATACCCACCCGTTCTAACGCATTCTTAACAATTTCCTTAGATTGGCGACTAGGAGACCTAAACCAACCGGTGTGGACTGTACGACCCATCATGACTACATTCCATACCGTAATCGGATAATCCCAATCAATTTGCGATCGCTGAGGAACATAAGCGACTCGTTTTAATTGACTCCGGAGGGGACGGGCTGCCAATTTCACTACCCCCTTCACTGCTGGAATCAGTCCCAGCATCGCCTTCACCATAGTACTTTTACCAGCACCATTGGGTCCCAGTAAGCCAGTTAATTGTCCTGGCTGGAGGGAGAAGGATATATCACAAATCGCCCAAGTGTCTCGGTAACAGACTCCTAGGTTATGGACTTCTAACATTAGGTTTTGTGAAAATGACTACCACTATCATAGTGTAGCGTGGCTGCAACTGATTGTCGTTCTCAGCCTAAGCCTTGTAAAATGATTCTTGTTCTTGATAGCTACAAATTTAAGCGGGTTGATCTATGCTGAAACCCTTACCAGTTAAACTTCGGACGCTCTTAGCTAGTGGTGCTCTCGCCTTTGGGGTAGCACTAGGTGGTTGTAGTCAAACCAGTGAAACCTCATCAAGGGAGAAGCCACTAGTGGTAGCATCCTACAGTGTGCTTTGTGACTTAACAACAGAAATTGCTCAAGATACCATTGATATGACCTGTCTGATTGAACCAGGTCAAGACCCTCATACCTACAAAGCTACCAGCTTAGCTCGCCAATCCCTAGAGCAAGCCCAACTAGTTCTATACGGTGGCTACGACTTTGAACCAGAAGTTATTAAATTAGTTCAAGCCACTAATACACCAGCTCCTAAAATAGCGGTGCATGATCAAGCTGTGCCTAGTCCAATTATGGCGGAAGCACATCACCACCATGATCACGAGCAAGAAAAGGATGACCATAAGGATGACCATAAGGATGACCATGATGATCACCATGACCATGACCATGAGGAAGAGAAGACAGGATCTGCTCACAGTGATGAGGAACTAGAGCCCGACCCCCATATTTGGCATGATGTCCAAAATGGTATCAAGATGGCAGAAGTAATTCGTAGCCAACTGGCAGCAGTTAACCCAGATGATCAGGAATTGTATGCTAAGAATGCCAAACAGCTAACCACTGAACTGGAACAGTTGGATGCTTGGGTAAAAGCACAAGTTGCTACCATACCCAAGGGGCAACGCCAACTAATCACTACCCATGATGCCCTAGGGTACTACATTAACGCTTACGGTTTTTCTGATTCTGATGCGTTGCAAGGGCTTAGCGCAGAAGAAGCACCGACAGCAGCACGGGTGAAAGAACTGGTACAGAAGATTAAGAAAAGTAAGGTACCAACAATTTTCGCCGAAGTAACAACAAATGATAAGGTTATTGGCACTGTCGCCAGAGAAGCAAAGGTTAAACTCTCAGAGCAAAAGTTATTGGTTGATGGTCTAGGAGAAAAAGGGAGTGATACTGGAACTTATATTGGCATGATTACTAGCAATACCTGTGCCATTGTGGATGGGTTGGGCGGAAATTGTTCTTCTTTTGATGGCAAAGCTGCTAAATGATTGGCGTTGCTGAATTAAGGAATGAATGGACGATCATCTGGTTTTCTTAAAGCCCCCTAAATCCCCCAATTTTGGGGGACTTGTCTTGATGCAGTCGCTCATGGGGGAAACCCCCTGTTCCCTTGCTGCATCGCTTGAGAGTTTTGTTCCCCCCAGAATTGGGGGGCTAGGGGGGCGAAACCATACTCAGAATCAGCAACGCCAAATGATTGGTAGCTGATATATAGCGTTAATTGCATGTATGAGGTACAATAATTAACCTCAAAGTCCCCCTTTTTAAGGGGGATTTAGGGGGATCCATTTGTACCTCATGAGTCCTATAAACGCTATAATTCTCCTCGAATACCGTTGGCACTAAATCCGCCATTTCTGTAGAGGCGATCGCCCCCACTAACCCTCCTTCCTGACTTCTGGGATTTGGAGGTATAGCAGAAGTCAGAAGTCAGAAGTTAGAAGTCAGAAGTCAAAAGTAAGCTAAGACTAGGTTTGCTGAGTTTAGGAATGTCCTAAGCTTAATGCGTAGTGCTATATTAGATCCAATGGCGATCGCCCAGAACAGGAAGCATCTCTATCGACTTATATCATCAGCTGACGGTTGCGGTAACACATCACAGCACTCAGCAAACACAATAAAGCGCTCAATAAACCAATCATTTGATAACTGTCAATATTAATAGCACCCAGAGAAAATCTCCATACTCCTAATGTAAAATTTAAATAAAATCCAACAAAAAAGGGTACTAGATTGCCCAGAATCATTCCGGTACTATTGAAGAAAGCCAATGCTGTAACTGCCGATCGCTCCGTGGCAGTATTGTGTACCCCAACGAGCAATGCCATTTTCAATCCCGATTGTAAAAAACCAGTAATAATAGCAATTAAGACCAGGCTGAGAGATGAAAACTGCCACCAACCATAGGACAATTCAATAGGTTGCACAAATAACCATAGCACTCCGACAGTTGCCAGCATTAAGACGATAATATATATCGTACGCATAAAGCCAATGCGATCTATGAGTCGCCCCCAAATTGCTATCCCAGTCAGAGTTCCTACTATATTTAATGTAATTAACTGGGAAATATAATTGGCATTAAGCTGTAACCCAATTGCTAAATAGGTGACAAACAGGGGCAAAGAAGAAAGAAAACATAAAGTCAAAATAGTTATTAATAAACGGTATTTTTTATTGGAAAATATTTCGCGGATATCATCTAAAAAATTCTGGTTGATTTTATAGGGAGATTGACTATTTTCATAAATTTTGATTTTATAAGTTATGAGTCCTGCAACTAAACAGTACATCATCAGCAAAACAACTATATATGCGTAATCATGAAGTGCTAATTTTTCTCCTAGCGTCACAGAAAGAATAGCAAAAAAAAGTAAATTAAACCCATGCACAGTCAGTCGCATTTTCCCAAAAAACCATCCACGCTCTTCTGGAAGCGTAGATTCCCGAATTATGGGTTGAAAAGCTACTCCTTTTGTAGTATTATGAACGAGATTCATAAACAAAATAATAATACAAAAAAAACCAAAACCAAAGAGTTGATTTTTTCCATACACTATAGGCACAATCAGCATTAATGGTAGTAGTAAAAATAGTAAAGCAAAACCAATCATCAGAGTAGTTTGACTACCCCAACGTTTTACAAAATAAATACCTGAAATCTGTAGCGGGATAAGTAAGGAAGGTAAACCAATGGCAAAACCGATTTGACTTTCTTGCAAACCGAGGATACTGGTTGCGTATAACTGAAGTAAGCTGGCATCAATAGCACCAAAACTGGTCATAAGAGGGATAATTGCAATATTCGACGCAATCAAAAGTTTTTGATTCTGAGAGCGTTCTTTTTTATTAAGCATATCGATTTGTCACCATTTAATATCAAGTTCTGGCATTAATTGCCTCAGTTTTTTATTCCAAGGAGCATAATACTCATCTAATAATGCTTTTGCTTCCTGTGGAATTGGTTCGTAGGGCTGAGCATTTCCTTTTGAGGCTTGCCCTCGAAGCACCCACAAGCCACGGGAATTTTGTTCAGCCAAGGATCGGTAATCAAAGGGAGGCAATTTTAGAAATATCAGGATTTTATCCATCACTTCAAAGGGCGATCGCTGAAAATCTTCTAATAGCACAACCCATAGCTGTTCTCGCGAAAAATAGTTCAACCACGTTTCCAAATGCAAGGCATAGTGCCCTACGTTTAACAGGCGATCGTAAAGATCGGGTTGGCTTGCTGACAATCGTCTTTTAATCAAAGAGACAAAATCAGTATCGACATATTCAGGAATGGCTCCTATAACGTCTTGTTCTGCCCTTCCCATTTGATAAGCTGAGTAAGCCCGTGCCGTTGGATTCCTCAATAAAACAATGAATTTTCCAGAGGGCATCATTCCACGAACCAGTTCGGGAATAGGCACACTTCGATTCCATTTGTCTAAGTAAGCTGGTGTTTTTTCAAATGTATAAATACAACGAGACAACAACTGCTCCTTGTCTCTTGACAGTAAATAAGCAGGATTGAGTAGATAGCGTATCCATTCAGTTTCAATATCTATTACTTCATCAAAAAAATGGCACTCTTCAGGCGCACCTTTAAGATTGGGATGCTGATCGAGCCAGGTATGCAGTTCGCGAGTGCCGCATTTCTGCGCGCCAATAATCAGAAAATTTGGGACTGCATAATAAGCATGGGTTTCATCGGGCAATGGATAAGCGACAATAACTCCCGCATCTAGATCGTCAAGGGTAACATCAGGATAATAGACTATTTTTGGGGCAATCACCATTGGTATATCTTAAGATTAAAATTTGTAATATTATCAAAGTTAATACAGTAAATAATTTTTATACTTGTCTAGCCAATGGTTTATGGTAAATGGATAATAGTTTTGAAACTTTACGGCATTTTCCCTACAAAGCTGAATCATTTTTATCAGATTATCATAGCTCAAGCCAAATTTTAAAGCTAGCTCAATGTTATTCTCTGAGGAATTAATGATGTCTGGAGCGATGTTTAGATTATTCTCAGCTTTCACAAAGTTGTCTTTGACAGTGTTGATACGCTCTAGCACGAAGGGATTACTTGTTTCTATTCCTAAAAAATGCTTTAATGCTTCTAATGACTTTTTTCGGTACTCTTCTTCGACTATATTAATGATCACAATATCTTCGGGAGCGAAATAATCATAATACTGAGATAACTGTAGGGCATAATCGCTATAATTAATATATTTATTACGAATAGTTGAAAGGGCTTGATTGATATCCAATTTTTCTCTATCGACTAACAAGTTATGAAAAAAATGGGAAATCGATCGCTGTAATGGATCTCGAACTAGATAAATCAATTTAACGTTTTTCAAGACTTGCTTGATTCGCGCCGGTACCCCTGGATAGTCTGGATACTTTGTATAGTGGGTAGAAGCTTCCAGCTTTATTCCATTTAAGGGAGGAAACATTGCTAAATACCAGTCGATACCTCTTTCCCAGTTGCCTCCTCTATCTCGATCCACAAAAAATTTAGTATCCTTCACTCTCGATGGGTTGATTGATGGGAAGTTTTTAGACAAGGAATGAAACAGCGAAGTTGTCCCGCATTTCATCCCACCAATAATAATATAGTGTTTGCTTATATCCCTTTTCATATATCAAATTCAGATTAGAAAGTCATCATCAGTACCAGCATTAAAAGTGCTGTGATAACCATTCAATTTTCAGGAACGCCTAAGCATTATATTTTTTTTTCCACTCTTTTACGGCCATAGCATAATTTCCTGTAGCACTAATTATGCTCCAAAATTTACCAAAATCTTCCTGAGCATTTTCTAAGTTAAATTCCATTTTATGACTTTTTTTTTTGATAAATAATTCAATATTAGCATTGACTGTGTTACAGTAATCAATACAAACATCAAGTCGTTCGTAATTAAACTGTTTAGGAAGGATGATTGATTCTGAGTAACCTTTGATTATAGGACTATCTAGGCGTTTTGCATAACTTTTAGCAGTTGACATTATATCCCGCTTTAAATGTACATAAAAAGCACAATCTCCATAGTTTTTATCTAAGGAGCCGAGAAACCACGACAACCTATTATCTACTTCAATATGATTTTGAGAATATTGAAGGCGCTTATCTCCTATCAAAGATATTCTAGATTCGTGAGATACTGTATAGTTTTGAATATGCTGACACGCTTGAGCAAATGTTGTAGAGCCACATCTTCCGGTACATAAAACAAAAACATTTGAAAACATAAGTTATGTCAACTCCGGATAACAAGACCATCGTAAGCCATAACGATATTGTGATGAAAATCTTTTATCGATGCAAACAGCAACTCTTTGGTTTTAGGATCTGGATACTGTCGAGCGCCAAAATGAGTTATGATCACCTTCTCAGCATGAGTAGCAGTTAGCACTGCCTTAAGTTGTTCTATGTCAAGATGAAATCCATTTGTTTTCTTTCCTCCAACCGGGCAAGATTCAAGAATGAGAATATCACAATCCTTAGTTATACTCAAGAGAGAATCACATAAAATGGTATCAACACAATAACAAATAGATTTGTTCTCTAATTGCAATTGAGCGCCTATCACTGGAGTATTATGTTTTAAGGCTTGAGTCTTTATGGTAAAATTATCGAAATTCAAGCTTGTATCTTTAGCCACTCGAATATCAACAGGAAATTTTAGTTGCTCTCTCGGCTTCACAAACGGAAAAGAAAACAAAGTCTCCAAGTAACTCTTTAGACTTTCATGGATAACAATCGTCAAAGAAGCGGGCTGGAACATCGGTAAAATATGTAGCCCATAACAGTGGTCTAAATGTAGGTGTGAAAGCATAACAGTAACATTTTTATCACGAATGCTTTCTCTGTCTATTTTTCTAACCCCAGTGCCTAAGTCGAACAAAACAATATCTCTATCATTTACGAATACCCCTACACAATTAGTAGCACCTGATGTGCTGTCAAACCAACCGGAAGTTCCATAAAATACGATTTCAAATGCTTTAGTCTCCTCTTTCATCAAAGTATCTCCTTATTTTTACAGCATATTCGTTGTTTTCATCGTACCATTGCCATGCTCCCCATTGATTAATTTTTAGATAATCAGCGATCGCAAAACTATTGTCCTGAATTAATTTGTGGCGATCAGAATAGCGACGATTTTTATAATCTCCCTGAACAATATGATAAATCGTATTTTCTAGGTAAGACACTCGTCCTTTAATGGTATGAAAAACTTTGTCTCCCCAAGAATGATATAGATTAGAAAACGTATGATTTAAAAAAAGCGCTTTAACAAAAATCGAATGATATCCCATAGCAGAGGCCAATAAAACCTTGTCGCCACCTCCCAAAATCATAAAGTCGGGGAAGCCTATTTCTCTAATCGTGGTCGCCTTTGCCGCCCATCCAAAGCCCGGATTACATCCAAGACTTAAGCTGATGCCACTTTTACTGAAATAATCCTTAACTGTAATATCGCGATTGAAACTGGTGACCACGGATTTGCGGCTAAGTCCAGTTAGGGAAAAATGGCCATTCTCAAGCTTTACATCTTCGACTCGATTGAAGATCTGAACCAGTCGGTAGCTTTCCAGTTTTTCTTTTAATTGCTCTTGCCAACCCTTGTTAGTAAAAAGAAGATCTGCATCAGCCCAAACAACATATTGATGCTTTTCATTCAAATGGGATAACGCTACGTTATAGAATCTTTCTTTTTGCCAAAGTACAGAAGCAGAGGTAATCTTGATTATTTTAAGATTCTGCGAGGAAAAAATACTGTCAGTATCTAAGCCATAACAAACCAGGATTATATCAACGTCTTCCCTTAAGTAAGCTAGTGCTTTGACAAGAGCCATATACCTGGATTTATTTTTTGAAAAATTAAAATAAGCTAGAATAACGACCGTATCCATAACTGCAGTTAGCCTTTTCATTGGTACTACTATACAATGGAAAAGCTATCCCCATAAAAAATATATAGGAACCCTAAATCATTTGACAACTGATTTAGGATTCCTAATATAGCCACTAATTGCATTCTAGTGGTTTTTAATTAGGTGAGGTACATGTTTTTAGGGAGTAGGGAGCAGGGAGCAGGGAGCAGGGAGCAGGGAGCAGGGAGCAGGGAGCAGGGAGCAGTGAAGTCAGAAGAGGTAAGAGGTAAGATGGTAACAATTGTTTGTACCTCATTAGACTAAAAAAACATATATTGTTCGATGACCAAATGGCTTCTTGATGCCGTCCCTCATGGTTTTGAGGCTGTGTGGGGAAGCAAGTTGGGCAGGCAGCCCCGTGAAAACCACGCCAGTGAGCTCTTGGGGGTTACCCCCAAAACCTCACTGCATCGCTCTTCCCTGATCCGAAGTTCCCTATTCCCGACTCCCGACTCCCGACTCCCGACTCCCGACTCCCTACTCCCTAAAACCTAGGACGAAAGTACCTCACCAAATGCTATATTATCGGTAGTAAAATTCAAAATCTTTTAATGCTGCTACCCTGGCTCGATTAAAATTATAGTGATAGCCCAGTTTGCGTTTCAAGGAATCCCAAAACGTTTTCTGTGTTTTCTCATGAGAAGCATCCAGATGTTTCTTGACTTCATTAATCCTGTCCCAGCTAGAACTTCTGCTAATCGTCAATCCAGCCTTAGCAGCCGCCAGTCCTAAGATAATACCTTCGCCACCATGAATACCTTTTAACTCAAAATAGCGCCCGATTATACCCCATTGTTTAATAAATTCTTTTTCTTTGCCACCATCTCTAGAAACAAAAACTAAAGATTCTCCTATATAAATTGCCTTGTCTAATGGGATATCTAACTTAGAGGCTATCTGTTTAAGGGGCTTTAATCTTTCCGGATTATACTTTTCTACATGCTTGACAAGATTTGCTTGATGTCCTGCTGTAATTCCGGGCAATACTTCAATGATTTCAGGTAAGCTACCTATAATCCTGGTGTCAGCATCAATTTGTATGGCGACACGAAAACTTGACAAAGCCTTCTCAACCTCAAAACGTTTGTCATGATAACAATGAAGAATTCCTGTTTGCTGGTGTTTAAACGCTGAAACGTTCTTACAGTTATTAAAATCGTTGACATCATCTGTGGCAACTATTAATAATTTTCCTGGAGCATACTTTTCTAAATCTCCTGCTAGTTTTTTGGCAAGAGAGCGATACTTACTACGGAGAGCTAAGGTACAGAAGCAAAAATCTTTTTCTGGCTTAATCATAGTCTTCTCCAAAAATCGTTTTTTTGTTCCTATCTCTGGGTGCGCCTTCCCTTGGCGACAGAACATCGCCCCTTATCGCACCACTTTCTCAATCCAGAGTCTGAGCTGAAACTTATCCAGCTGATTTTCCGACTGCCAATCACCATGTAATGGCTTCAATAGTCGTGGCTGAAGCTATAGTCTCAAGCTCTAGCTACCTGAGCTATCTCAGGAGAGCTTACTTATATAATTCCCAGAAATATAAAGCTAGTCACAGTATTGATAGCAAAAGTCCCATCAATCTGGACTATCAGTCGATTAATAGAGGTTGACAAATTAAATATTGTATGTATCGAACAGATGCGGGGAAAGTTTTTATGCAAGATTGCTGCCGCTTTTGTGTTCCCGTAGCGTGACCTTTCGGGCAAAGCCCGACACGGCGCGATTGACCGTTCGCGCAGCGGCTCTTTTGGAGCATCCCATTTCCCCCACGGCCTAAGATAGCCCAGCCTTGAAAACAACCCAGCCGTAACTAGTCCACCTCTGACATGAGAATTAGATCACAGATGACAGTTGTGAATGTATCGCTAGATGTATACCAGTTTACGGCTGAAGTCGTTTACTGATATTGACCACAACCACAGAAGTCAAAATAGATTTCCGTTTCAAATACGCTTGAGCAAGCTTAACCCATGAGTATCAGTGCCACAGGTATTAAATAGATTGTAGGTAGCACTCAACTGCAACACAAGCTTAGTTTGTTTTGGACTAGGTTGCCAGGGTTCAGGATTAGTGTAGGCATAGTAAGTTTCAACACCATCAATGCCTAAGTTGGCTATAGCAGCAATTAACTCATCTGCTGACTTACGGTAACGGGCTGGATGAGCCAACACTGCTAAACCACCAGCCTGATGGATAGCATCAATCACTGCACCAGCCTCAGCATCATTACCGGTCGGTGCGATGCCAGTGAAATAGCGCTTTAAACTAGGATGTTCTGGATCAAAGGCATAACCGAGGATATGAACGTCATCATTCAGGAGGTTGGCGGTAATTTCGACACCAGTCCAGAACTGGGGTAATGAATCACAGAAAGATGACTCCTGCTGCCATTTTTCTATACAAGCTTGAGCAACTTGATAACCACTAACGGAGTGGTGATCGGTGATGGCAAGTCCCTTAAGACCAATGGTAATTGCCTGTTTGATCAACTCTTCCGGTTTGAGCTTACCATCAGAGTAAATCGTGTGCATATGGAAATTGTAGCGATAGGGACAGCTATCAGGCTCAATCGTTTCCCACACTTGCCGGAGAGCTTGTTGATTTTTTGCTGCTATCTTAGGTGAAGCAGACCCTTGAGCAATATTGACTACCATAGATACTTACTGTAATGACTATTGGTTGATTGACCAGATTGGATCTGCAGCCGCGAAATACTTTTAAGGGTCTAGGCCAATGGTTTAATCGCTCTAGGTTTAATCGCTCTAGGTTTAATCGCTCTAGGTTTAATCGCTCTATGCTTCTGACAAGCCTATGAAGCGCCCCGACTTGAGCACGGAGGCTGTCAACTGCCCCTGGTGTACCTAATCCCGAATTCCATTAGCCTAAAACCTAGAATAAAAATAAATATAAATACGCGGTACGAGTTTTCAGTTGTTAACATAACCTTAGCAAACTTAATACTTTGTCGGTGTTGGGATAACTACTTAACCTTTACCTAACTCTCCTCCTTACTTAGTTGCTCCAAGGAGATGTAAGTCTAATTGCCATGGCCAATTTCTGAGTTACGAGTCTTCCAAGCTAGTTCCAACACCTTAGTCCAACGCTTTTGCACTTGTTTTTGAGTACATTTGAGGGCTTTGGCAATTTCTTGATCACTCTTTTGCGCCTGTTTCAGGGGCAGTAAGGCTTGCTGTTGGCTATCGAGTTGAGCCACAAAGATATCCCACTGCTTGGATGACATCCCTAGTTTTTGATCCAGGTCTGCTCCTAGCCATTGGTGTACCAATTTCCACTGAGCTGAACGAGAGAACTTTTCTACATGGTACTTAAAGCGCTGTTGTAGATAATCCCGCTGACGGGGTGTTAGACCCATGATTTCGTCAATCTCTGGTGCAGCCAGGTCTTGCAGCTTTAACACTAGATAATTAGCACAGTCATTATGACCGTTAGACTCTAGGTATTTGATCAACTCAGAGATAATGCGATCGCGTAAAACAGCATCGCTGGGGTCAATGGTTTTCTCAATCAGGTTTGAGCGTACCTGTTGTACAGTAGCTGAACGGTTGTGCTCTTGGGCTTCTTCATCCCTACCATACTCCACAGCCTGTTCAATATCCACAGGGGTTTCATTAGGCTGACGTCGGGAAAAGCTTTGTGCTCTGAGTACAATCAACTGCTGGCTACCGCGACCTCGTAGGGTAATGCGTCGCTTAGCATATTGCTCACTAAAGCCCATGTACTCTGCTAGTTCTAGCTGGGTACGGGGAGTGTAGTCACAATCGACAGGATTTTCCCGGCGGAAGGCTTTGAGGCACTCAGCGTAAAAGTCCTGTAAAAAGTCCTCAATCAAATTGTATCGAGCAGAAAAGTTTAACTGAGATTGGGACGGTGCCACATGGCGATAAACCATGGTACTCAGGTTACTATGGAGTTCCACACGACCCTGCCGAGAACCTAGTTTGTAGTATGACAGACATTTGTGCAGTCGGTGACGTGCTAGATTTAACTTCCAAGTATCAATTTCACCGGAATTCTGGATGCGATCGCTCTTAGTACAAATCCGTTCTACCTCCAAGGTGATCCGGTGGGCAACCGCTTGAATACTTCTGGATTTAGTTCCAATTTCCGACTGGAGTTCCTCCACTAAGACCTGGGTCAAGTTTTGGGTTTGATGATCTAGAGTAATTTCCGGAGCCTGATTGTTAGTGGCGGAATTTTGATTATTAGTAACAGTTTTGACTTGCATGGTATTGCCCCCAAAAATAGATTCACAGAATTGCCATGAAACAAGCAACAGAGGAAATGTGTGTGAATGTGATCTACAAACCTTGGAGTGGTTCGCTGTCCTTTGTCCTTGTCCACCCTAAATGTAGACTCGTGAGTCTAGCCCTGGTCGGGTGAGTGTGTGACTCTCTCAGCTGACTAGTTTTAACCCCTAGCACTGCTGTAGTTTCCGTCGGATTACCTAAGGCTGAAATCATTACTATATATAGCGTTCAAGACTTTCGATCATCAAGCTGATTTAGGATGACCAAAACCTGAGCAGTGGTCAATCCAGAAACTGACTGAACTAGTGATGACTTTTCCGTAAACGACTAACGTTTTCTTGTAGTCAAGTGGTGCTTAATACTCTCATTACCCAACCTGAGCTGACTAGTTAATCACTAGCTAAATAACTAGCTAAAGCACTAGCTAAATCCAAGCGATCGCTTTATCCCATCCCAAACCCTGCCGCACCATCATCGGTTCTGAACCAGTCAGGTCGAGGATAGTTGAGACTTTAAATCCCGGTTCTAAGTCATTGTCCACAATGATGTCTACGAGACCATCGAGAGCATCAAATAGTTTAGCCGGTTCCAATCCCACCGTCGGAGTGTCACCATCCTGATTGGGTAGATGAGCCGAGGTAGAAATAATTGGATGACCTAGAGCTGAAAGCAACGCCTGACAAACGTTATGATCTGGGACTCGGATACCAGTAGTTTTACGATTGGGACTCATCACCAGCTTAGGTACTAACTTGGTTGCTGGTAACAAGAACGTATACGGTCCGGGAATCAAATGCTTCATAATTCGGTAAGCTGGATCACTTACCCGAGCATATTTAGCAATATTGGACAGAGACGAACACAAAAACGTCAGGGGTTTATCATTGGATAGTTGCTTCAAACGCCTAACTCGTTGCACTGCGGACTTCACATGTAAATCACAACCAATTGCATAGACAGTGTCAGTGGGATAGAGCATCACTGCACCATCTTCGAGATACTCTCTTATTTTCTCTATTCGACGTATTTGAGGTGTTTCCGGATGGATAGTATAAATAGTAGCCATAAATATTGTTGAATTCCTCAATATTGAATTGCTAAAGCCTAACCTTGGGAAAATTCACCAAGGCCAGACATAGACACGGTTCTGCTAAAGGATTAAAAACTACTGCCACCTAAGTGTGTTGCCAGTTTGGCTTTTTCTGACTCAGAGGTCAGTATAGTTAGCAAGATCTGGCCATAATTCCCTGATCTAGACCTGTAGGGTTTGTGGAGGATGAATTGCTCCAAATCCTTTTGTCTTAATTAATTTGTTTTAATTAATTTGTCTTAATCAATAGGATCTAGAATGACAAAGCTAGCTTACTTAGATTGTCCCACTGGAATTGCTGGTGATATGTGCCTAGGAGCACTAGTTTCTGCGGGTGTACCGTGGGAATATTTAGTGGAAAAGCTAGCAAGACTCGGAATTGAGCAAGAGTATCACTTAAGACTTAGCCAAGTACACCACAATGGTCAGTTGGCAACCAAAGTTCATGTAGATTTACCAGATCAAGACCATCAGCATGATCACCATCAACAGGAACACGGCCATGAACACCACCATGAACGCGGCCATGAACACCACCATGAACACAGGTCAGGGATAAGAGATATCAGTACACCTGAGCTTAATCATCATCATCATCCCACACGACACTTACCAGACATAGAGAAATTAATTACAGCAGCAAAATTACCCTCAAGAGTATGCCAGTGGAGTCTTGCTATCTTCCGGAAACTAGCAGAAGCCGAAGGAGCTGTTCATGGTATTTCCCCAGACAAGGTTCACTTCCATGAAGTAGGCGCTACCGATGCCATTATCGATATAGTTGGTACTTGCTTAGGCTTAGATTGGCTAGGAATTGATCAAATCTATTGTTCTCCACTGCCCACTGGTGGCGGGACAGTATGGGCAGCTCATGGTCGCCTACCGGTGCCAGTACCAGCAGTACTGAAATTGTGGGAATCCCGTCAGGTGCCAGTTTACAGTAATGGGATTGAACGGGAATTAGTAACACCAACAGGAGCAGCTATTGCCGTTACCTTAGCCACTAGCTTTGGTTCACCACCAGCAATGACTATCCAAAAAATAGGTAATGGTGGCGGTTCTCGACAATTACCCATTCCCAATATGTTGCGATTGTGGATTGGTGAGTCCTCAGAAGCCGTCAAGCTTAGCAAGTTCAAGGTTAAACCGTCAAACTTACCCCCACAAAGCCTACACCAGTCATCCCTTTCTGCTAACTCTTCTTCTGCTAACTCTTCCCTAGAAACTATCTCAGTGCTAGAGACTCAAATAGATGACCTCAATCCTCAAGCCATTGGCTATGTATTCCAGGAGTTATTTAACGCTGGTGCTGTGGATGTGTTTACTCAAGCTATTGGCATGAAGAAATCTCGACCAGGTATCCTGCTCAGTGTCATCTGTCATCCTCAAGATCTAGACGCCTGTCAGGCAGTATTATTCCGAGAAACCACTACCTTAGGAGTGCGACGTCTAACTCAGCAACGAGCGATCTTACCTCGGGAAATCCAGCAGGTACAGACTAAGTATGGCCAAATTAGTGTGAAAGTGGCTTGGAGCGATCGCTCACCTCACAAAACGATTATGAATGTCCACCCAGAATACCAAGATTGCGCTAAGTTAGCCAAGGACAATAACTGCTCTTGGTTAGAAGTACATCACCTAGCACTCTCCACTTGGTATTCTCAACATGGAGCAAAGGGAGCAGGGAGTAGGGAGTAGGGAGTAGGGAGTAGGGAGCAGGGAGTCGGGGGTCGGGAGTCGGGAGCGGTGCGATCGGTGGAATGGGCATCTTGCGTGGAACTGGCATCTTGCCAGTTTCATGCTTATTTTCGGGCGTGGAACTGGCATCTTGCCAGTTTCATGCTTATTTTCGGGCGGGCAGGATGCCCACTCTTTGGGTGGAACTGGCATCTTGCCAGTTTCATGCTTATTTTCGGGCGTGGAACTGGCATCTTGCCAGTTTCATGCTTATTTTCGGGCGGGCAGGATGCCCACTCTACTACTATTGATTCCAAGACTGACGCAACGCCGGAAAATTAGCCTATTCAACAGATGCGACCCGTGGCGAATTTAATTCTTAATGGTAAGAGCGCACCTAACAAAATTTTATGAATACGACCTCTTTCCACTATTCCCTGTTCCCTATTCCCTGTTCCCTCTTACTTATTCTTAATGCGATTAATTTCCCGTTGCAATTCCTGGATTTGACGCTGCAACTGTTCCGCTTCATTGACTGAGTTGTTCGATGGTGGATTCGAGTCAACGTCAACTGCTCCCTTTTTGGTAACACGTTGATAATTACCCTGACAAATTTGACGATATTCCTCTGAAATTGCCCACTTTCGCAGGTAGTGTATGCGTTCAACTGGAAAGGGATGGCTCAGAAATTGACGATTAATACCACCATTATAGAGTAAGAACTTATAGATTTGATTGAGACTGTCTTGGTCTAGTTCTTGATAATTTTCTGATTGACGGATAAATTCATCAAGACTGCATTCCTGTAGATGCTTAGCACTGCCACCAGACACTTTCATCATCGTTTGCATCACAGTCTTCAGGTCATCTATCACTAGTAAAGCAGCACGGTCAGCGGATAATTCAGCTTTGCGACGCCATTCATAAAAGGCGAAAATTAAGCCAGTGCTGACGATATTCCCTAAGCCAAAGGTCATTTCACTTAACATAGAGGCAGCATTCATTGCCCACATCGCCATCTGAATTAAGATGGTGTGACCGCACTTGATATGTCCTAATTCGTGAGCCAGGATAGTACGGATTTCTGCTTCATTCAGTAAGTCTAATAAGCCAGTGTTGATAACGATGTAAGGATTATCTTGACCTAAAGCATAGCTATTAACCTGAGCGTTTTGACTAACAAATAGGGCTGGTTCGGGATTTACATCTAAATCCCGAACACATTCTCGGAATAAGTGATAAATATTGGCATACTGGCGCGGTCCGACTTGGATACTGTTGCCCATAAGATAGACAAACTGGGGACGCTCGTAAAGAAATTCCACAAACTTACGAGAAACTAAGTCAAAACCAGGGACACTGCGTAAAGCTTGCTCCGCTTGTTGGTCAAGGGGGTGCTTGAAGGCGTCGCTGGAAATTCCGGGATAGGTGGCCATAGTAGTCCAGTACTTTAGTGGTCTATTTCTTTAGGCTTTAGGCTTTAGGCATTAGAGATTAGACATTAGGTACTAGGCTTAAGTCCTAACTAGGTTTAAATACTAGGAATAAGTAATAAACCCAAAACCCAAAACCCAGAACCTAATACCTAAAACCTAACACCTAAATCTGGGTTGTGTCCTTGCCAATTCTTTGATGATTCGTTATAATACTGATATCGGAAGAGTAAAGGAAGTGAGAGGAAAATTAACTTATGAACAAGTGTGTTGGTACTACTGAAGCAGCATCTCTGTTGGGTATTTCTCCTCGACGATTACGGCAATTGCTTGACTCCGGTAGAGTAAGGGGTGCTTATAAAAGCGGTAAGTTCTGGATTATTCCCCTGTTCAACTATCTGCCACAAATTACCAAGAAGAACCGGGGACCGAAAGGAACTTGGCGTAAAAGTCGTCCTCCTGCTTTAGCGAAAATTAATGTCAATCGTAATCGGATTGGCTCCAATAACCACAAAAGCCGTGAAGAGCGGCTGCCAGTGATTTCGGTAAAACGAAGTGGCGACAATACCTATGGCAACCAGGTAGAAATCCTCGGTCCGTGTAGGATTGTGTATCAGCCGGATAACCCTCTTGATTGTGGAGCTCGTCTGTGGATCGAAACCTTCAGTGATATTCACTTTATCGGTGGCAGTTTTCCGGCCAGTGGTGCTTAGGACAAACGTAAAGGTCGTTTCATCAAAATTTCAATTCAAAAACCACTCATAACTAATCAGAAAATTCCTCAGTTCGATAAAATCAAATCACAATGTCTCTTGAGCTGTATTGTGCATCTATTTGTTGCTGAATCAATTCATTGCATTAATCCCAATTGCCCAGCACCCTACCCTCAGCCAAGGGATAACAACTTTTGCAATGGTTGTGGAGCAAAGTTAAAGCTCAAGAATCGCTACTTACCTCTCCAGCTCTTGGGTTCAGGAGGATTTGCCAACATATACACCGTTTGGGATTTGCGGTCGAATACAGAAAAGGTGCTGAAGGTATTGCTAGATACTAAACCGAAGGTATTGCAGCTATTTCAGCAAGAGGCAGATGTTTTGCAACGTCTGGATCATCCAGGCATTCCCAAAGTTGACCAAGATAGCTATTTTGTCGTTGATCTAGGTCTTGAGCCACACCCAGACCTGCACTGTTTGGTGATGGAAAAAATCAACGGTTCAACCTTGGAGCAAATGCTTATAGATCATCCTCAGGGATGTCCAGAGATATTAGTGCGGGACTGGCTCTACCAGGCAGCAGAAATTTTACAGGTCTTGCACAGTTGTGGAGTGATTCACCGTGACATCAAACCCTCAAACTTAATGCTGCGGGAAACCACGGGAGAGCTAGTGGCGATTGATTTTGGGGGAGCTAAACAATTGAGTGTGGGTTCTGAGTCTTCTCAGAACGATTCGACTCGGTTGATTACTCCAGGTTACTCTCCACCGGAACAGATAGCTGGTAGAGCAATTGGACCGCCTGCTGATTTCTATGCCCTCAGCCGAACCATGATTCATTTACTGACGGGTATTGAGTTGAAGGATTTACAAGACCCAGTAACTGGTGAATTTCGATGGCGAGAGCAGGCAGTGGTAAGTCATGACTTGGCGGACTTGCTGGATGAAATGCTCAGCGTAGTACCCCAACAAAGACCAACAACTACGATTGAGATTCATCTGCGTCTAGGTATGACTCCTAGCACTAGCTACCAGCCTACCCAAGCACCAGTATCTTCGTCTCAAGGAAATCAGGTAGCTGCTCTGGGGTTATCTAGCTCTAAACTAACACAATCTTTGACAGGCTTGACTCACTCGATCACATCCGTAAAACATTTCTTTTTAGCAGTAGTGATCACCATCGCACTAGCCTGTCTCGATAGTGCCTGGGAGATGTTCCTCGGAGCTTTTGGGGGAGTTTTTTGTGCAACGGTTGGGTTTATGGTATTGAATTGGACAAGTCTTGGGGAGAAAGTGACAAATTGGCTCTCTGGGGAACTGTCTATGATCTTGCCTTCGCTACAAATAACAATGTGGCAAGAAATGCTATTGTTTGCGGCGGCTGGCTTAGGTACAGCTTGGGGGTTGACGGCTGCAAGAGGCTTTGGTCAGCAGCGGCGTTTTTTAGTGGCAGGGATAATGGGTATTTTTGGTTATAGCCTGGGATGGTTGATGTGGCAGGCAACGGTACCTACGCTATTATTGCTGTCTTATGTACCTGACCAGGGGTTGCTGCCATGGATTACTGCGGTTACAGTAATGCTCCTGGTACTAGGATTAGGGCTACCCAGTCATAATCTTGTTCATGCCTTAGTGGTGGCAGCAGGAACTGGTGGCGTATTTGGGGGTCTAGTGTCATCTGATCTATTGCCAGCAGGATTTGTGGTTAATATCTTTTCCTTTTCTAGAACCGGTAAACTGGATTTCTATCACCCGATGACTTTTTTTGCTATTTTGGCTATATTACAAGGATTTTGGCTAGGGGTGAGTTATTACCTGCTAGTGCCAGTAATGCGTTGGTTTGGCTGGCGTTAAGGGAATAGGGATTAGGGAGTAGGGAGTGGGGAGTAGGGAAGTTGGAAGTGGTAAAAAATTCTGTGTATCTAATAGGTATGAGCAAAGCTATATTCGGTTTTATTATGGTTTTCTAAGGTAGATATCACGTAATTTTAACGGAAGAGTCTGATACTTAAGATTAAGTCCGGTAGAGTAGTTATCCTTGAAGGGTATTGGTTAATTAACAATTTTTTGTTAAATAGTCAATTTCTTTCGGACGCTTTCTTGATTAGAGGTGATTCAGATGACTAACACTATAGCACGTTGGGAATTAACTAAGGCTCGTCTTATAGGCTCTGGTGCTTTTTTATTGGGTATATTGCTACCAACTACTCTTTATGGCTTACCTGCTAAGACGATTGAAATCGGTAATGGTAAGACTGCGTTTAATCGTGCTCCGCGTTTAGTTAGGGCAGCTACGAGCTTTACTAGAGTAAGGGTGCCAGCAACGTACCAATTCACCCTCAGATTACCGGAAGATGCTGGAGAGTCTTTGCAAGCTGTAACGATTACCCAGAATAAAACTAATATCGAGAAAGTCAATTTTGATCCGAGAAAGAGTCGTGCATTTGTGGGCGATTCTTTTGCTGGTGGCTCATCCCTGACTTTGGCTAATATTGGGGGAAGTGAATCGTCTAACTCGGATCAAGTAACTGTTGTGTTTGATCCACCGGTTACTCCTGGTGAAACCATTACAGTTTCGGTTAGAGCTAAGGAAAATCCTGAGTTTAGTGGTTCTTATTTATTTGGAGTCACTGCTTTTTCCACTGGAGACAATAGCCCTGGTTTATTCCTAGGTAGCCGTAGGTTGTTTTTTGATGAGTTTGGAGACTAACGACAAGTCTAGCAGATGTAGTTAGTTCCACATGTAGGGTGGGCAGTGGATTACACCGATCGCTTTTAGCGATCGCATTTCTGATCCCAGTCACCTGATCGGTATAATGAAACACAGGAAACTTTAGAAGATGGGGAGTCATATCAGCAACTGGCTCCCCTTTTTACTGGCTGCATAGCTATTTACTAAAATTAAAAACTTGTGTAGTTTACTTATTTTATAAATCCTAGAAATTGCTTTCAGTAATTTTAGTATTAATCTCCCCATAATCCGCTATTTTACTATACAATTTACTACACTGAATACCATGACAGCAACGAGAGCAGTGATCTCTTTTTGATGAGATGGTTTTTAGGATTAGTCTAGAAGTAAAAAATAGAAATGAGCGAACCAATAGCTGACTATGACAATCCTTGTAAAGAAGCATTACAAGCCTATTTCGATTCATTTTTGCAGTTTTGTTTTCCCCAAGTTCACACTCTGATTGATTGGAATCAGACCCCCCAAGCCCTTGATACAGAATTACAGCAAATAGTTGGTGCAGCCGAATCAGGAAAACGGATCGCTGATAAATTATTCCAGGTGTGGCTCTGTAGTGGAAATGAAACTTGGGTCTTGATTCATGTAGAGGTACAAAGCCAAAAAGAATAGTAAGCATTCAGCCGTCAGCTGTCAGCTGTCAGCTTACTTAAAATAAACCTTGAACCGGAGAATTTAATAGTTCGAGATTAATGAGAATTGAAAGTCTGGGTAAAAGCCCAAAGGCCAAGGCCAAGGCTTACCTCTTGTATTCTTGGTTTGCTCCTCTAGCGTCGCCACAGGCCCAAAGCTGATAGCTGATAGCTGATAGCTGAATGCTTACCTAAAAACGATATAGTGAAGCTGTTCCAGTGTATTGACCAAATGATGGCTTTACCGGAAGAGTTAGAACTGGAGCTGAATCAAGAACTTGAACGTTATCAGGAGGAAAGACAGATGCCTTTGATTAGTCGAGTGGAAGAAAGGGCAATGAAGAGGGGTCTGGAACAAGGACTTCAAGAAGGACTTCAACAAGGTTTTCAAGAGACAGTGGTTAAAATTTTACAAAATCGGTTTGAATCGGTATCACCAGAATTGGTGGCAGCGATTAATGCCATAGAAGATATTTCTGTGTTGAAACAGTTGATTGATCACTCTCTTAAGAGTAACTCCCTGGAGGAATTTGAGCAGCTCTTGGCACAACATCAGGTTAGTCAGGACAATTGAAGAGTAAGGAGACGGGCAAGATGCCCGTTCCACCAAGTTGATGTAGGGTGGGCAGTGCATCAAACAGATAAAATTACCTGGGCGGGTGTTGCTAAGCACTGCCCACCATGGAATTAATCACTTGCAGCCACTGTATTGACTAGATCATGGCTTGACCGGAATAGTTGAGAAGTTGATGTAGGGTGGGCAGTGCATCAAAAAGATAAAATTAGCTGGGCGGGTTTTGATAACCACTGCCCACCATGGAATTAATCACTTGCAGCCACTTGAACGTTATCAGGAGGAAAGACAGATGCCTTTAATTAGTCGAGTCGAAGAAAGGGCAATGAAGAGGGGTTTTGAAAAAGGATTTCAACAAGGACTTCAACAATGTCGGCAAATTTGGCGACAGACAGTAGTTAAAATTTTACAAAATCACTTTGAATCCGTATCACCAGAATTGGTGGCAGAGATTAATGCCATAGAAGATATCTCTGTGTTGAAACAGTTGATTGATCACTCTCTTAAGAGTAACTCCCTTGAGGAATTTGAGCAGCTATTGGCACAACATCACTCCCGACTCCCTACAACTCAATGGAATAATGATCTTTAGCACCTTCTCCCGGACCCTGAGTCCACCGTGAATCAGGTTTCCAAGCACCATTAGCTTCTTCCCGGCGGCGAGTGCGGACAGTGAGCTGATTACCGTTAATTTTCAGTAGATTATATTGCCAGGGATAACCAGTTCTTAGTTCAAGGGTGGGTGCCCCAAAGGTGCCAGCACAAATTCCATTGAGTTTGCGCCCACCTGGACTGAGGTCGTAACGGAAAAGACTGGTTTCAGCTTTGTGGATGTGTCCGTGGAGAAAGAAGCGGAATTCAGCAACGGCTAGTTGTTCGATGAATCCTTGGTCGATAATCCTATCGCTTCCAGCACTATTGAGGGGATGGTGCCAAACCGCTATTTTCAGGCAGTTGCGGTAGTCTTTATTACGACGAATCTCGGTTATGGCCTTGCTCAGAGCACCTGGGTGGATGCTAGCACGGGCTTTGAAGTGGTGATCGAGTTGCCAAGCGGAGTTTAGTCCTAGGATCAGCACGTTTTGGTCTGGAAAATAGTCGATAATGGCTTGCTGGTGATAGTCGAGGGGATAGGGTTGACCTTTGATGGCTTGATAGAATTGACTGAAGTGGGCAAAGCGTTGTTGGTATTTGGTTTCGTCTCGGACTCGAATCACCTGATCAGTGACTTTGATGTAGTCACCGTCTTGGAGTTTATCATGGTCTTTTGTGCGATCGCGTAAATCATAAGCATCCTCTGATAGTGTCCAATTGAGGTCATGGTTACCGGGAACTAGAACAATTTGCTTGGGGTCTAGGGGGAAGTCTTGGCGGAAGTTGTGGAGAAACTGTTGTGCAGCTTTGTATTCTTCTGGAGTGGAATAATTGGCTATATCACCGGAGAGGATAAGAGCATCAAGCTTAGGGATTTCAAGGTCTTTCTTGAGGTCTTGGGCGAGTTGGTTTGACCAATTCTGAGCTTGGTCAGGGGTGGTGATGTGGAGGTCCGAGAGGTGGAGGATGTATATGGTTTGATTGGTAATAAATTTGGGAGGATCGGGTTTGGGAGTAGCTGTGGGATTATCGATTACCTTGTAAAATTGGTAGCGCTTTTGACTGGCTTCAAGGGCTTTAATGGTTTTCTGAAAAGTATCTTGATCATTAGTTGCTGCAAGAGTTGCTGCAAACTCTTCGTTTTTCAGTAGATTAATCAGTTTAGGAATAGTAGCATCTGTACCAATTTCACCCAAAGCTTCTGCCGCCATTACACGTAGATATGAGTTATCATTATCCAGGCATTTTATTAACAGTTCAATACCCATTTCTATCCCAATTTTACCCAGAGCATCTGCCGCACTTGTACCCACAGATGGATCGGGATCATCCAGCAATTTAATTAACGGGTCTATCGCCACTTCTGTCCCAATTTTGCCCAGAGCTTTTGCTGCACTTATCCGCACAGATCGGTCGGGATCATCCAGGCATCTAATTAATCGGTTAATCGCCTTCTGTCCCAATTTTACCCAGAGCATCTGCCCCCCTTCCACGCACATCTAGTTTCTGATCATCCAGGCATTTACTTAACTAGTCAATCCTGGCTTCTCTGCCCGATTTTTTTTAGAGCATATTCTGCACTTTCACGCACAGATGATTCGGGATCACCCAGGCATTTTTTTAACGGATTAATCGCTACTTTGTTACCAATTTTTCCAAGAGCATCTGCCGCACTTATCCGCACAGATGATTCGGGATTATTCAGGGATTTAATTAATGGATCAATCGCTACTTCTGCCTTAATTTTACCGAGAGAATCTGCCGCATTTATCTGCACAAAATAGTTATCATCATCTAGCAATTTAATTAACGGCTCAATCGTCATTTCTGTCCCAATTTCCCCGAGAGATTCTGCCGCTCTTCCACGCACAGATGAGTCGGGATCATCCAGGGATTTAATTAACGGCTCAATCGTCATTTCTGTCCCAATTTCCCCGAGAGATTCTGCCGCTCTTCCACGCACAGATGAGTCGGGATCATCCAGGGATTTAATTAACGGCTCAATCGCCACTTCTGTCCCAATTTTGCCCAGAGCTTCTGCCGCCCTTTCACGCACAGATGAGTCGGGATCATCCAGGGATTTAATTAACCGGTCAATCGTGGCTTCTGTCCCGATTTCCCCCAGAGCAGATACCGCCATCTTCCGCACAGAATAGTCGGGATCATCCAGGGATTTAATTAACCGGTCAATCGCCACTTCTGTCCCGATTTCCCCCAGAGCAGATACCGCCATCCTCCGCACAGAATAGTCGGGATCATCCAGGGATTTAATTAATGGTTCAATCCTGGTTTCTGTCCCTATTTTACCTAGAGCAGATGCTGCACTTATCCGCACAGATGGGTCGGGATCATCGAGGAATTTAATTAACGGGTCAATCGTTGCTTCTGTCCCTATTTCCCCTAGAGCTTCTGCCGCACTTATCCGCACATATAAATTCTTATTATCTAGGGATTTAATTAGCTCAGGTATTGCTTTTTCTGATTGAGTTATTCCCAACAGCTGAACCTTAAGAGATTTCGGAACGTTTAACCGAGCGACCAACCCGACAGTATCTTCCTGAAACTCCGGTTTTACTGCTCCTGCTAACCTCGCTCCTAGTTGACGATCAACATCTAATCCTAACCTTACTACCCGCTGGGCTTGGGCTTGATTGTCTACTAATTGCAGCATCATGACCAGAGGTTCTGTCCATTTCCAATAATTGAAATAGTTTTGTTGCAGCTGCTGATCACTAAGACGTGGTAATTGCTTCAATAAATATTCTGCTGTATAGTATTCTTGGATTATTGGGTGTCGAAACTCAATCAACTCTCCTGATTGTTGAATCAAGTGATAGTTAAGTAAGTCATTAAGCCAAGTCTTGGCACAAATATTAGGATTAACAACAGCTTTCTTAAGTAGATAATTAGTTAAAATTTCTTCGGCTTTGGTCTTGGAAATAGCAACGCTTATCTCCTCGGGGTTATTCCCTGTTGTCATCACAAACCCTAACTGTTCCAGCAGCTCAGGCCAAAATTTTCTTGATTGATTATCGGAAACCTTAACATCTTGCTTGATTTTATCAGAATAGAACTGGGTAAATGAGCGAAACACTAACCCCAGATTGGACGGTATCTCTCCCCTATCCTGAAACAGGGAACATAGCATCATCAATAGTAGGGGGGTTTGCCCAAACTCCCGTAAGCGATCGCCCAACTGCTGGAGCATTTGCTCTCCCTTTTCAGGCAAATACTTTCGGACAAACTCCGATATTTGCTCTGCACTCAAGGGTTGCATTTCCAACTTCTTTTCAATCCCCAAGTCACCACCAACTCCTAAATCCCTAGTGGTTAAAATCATGGGAGTATTTTCCTGGTAATCCTGCCGAAACTGAGTCAAATCTAGGCGTGCTGCTTCTGACGGTAGCTCGTTCACGCCATCGATCAGTAGCAAGAATTGTCCCTCAAACAGTAGTCTTTCGATATCGGTAGAGTCGAGGAGTACACCATGGCGCTTGATAAAATTCCGCACTAACTCCAGCACCGATGTCTGGTAATATCGCAGTTCCACCAGCACCGGAATCCCTTTTATCCCCTTATCTGCCAGCAATTGCACTAAAGCAGTGGATTTGCCTGAACCGGGACGTCCCACCAGTAAGACATGGTCAGCAGCATACTTCCGCAATCCTTCTAGAACAGGCAATCGTTCAGTTTCTTCCCGATTCTGGTTTCTTTGTGGCTGCTCCGACTTGATGGTTTCGACCATTAGGTCAAAGTTGAACAGCATGGGGGTCTGTTGCTGTTGCTTGCGCTTGCGGTCTTCGACATCGCTTAGGGTATAAACTTGCCACCTTTGGGCGTAGGTGTTACGGATTGATTCTAGATAGGGATCCCAATTGACCATGTTGAAGGTTGAATGGGGTTAAAGGTTTAATCGGGTTGAAAGTTGAAGGTTAGTTGGTTGTTCGCGTAGCGTGGCCAATAGGCCAAGGTTGTTCGCTTAGCGTGGCCAATAGGCCAAGGTTATCAGGATTGAACTAGAATGCGTTCGCGTAGCGTGGCCGTAGGCCAATCGCATCTGTGATAGATAGTAGCAAACTGGCTTGATGCCTGTTCTACCTATTAGTTGTAGAGGCACTATTGCCATAGTATGCGTTCGCGTAGCGTGGCCGTAGGCCAATCGCATCTGTGATAGATAGTAGCAAACTGGCTTGATGCCAGTTCCACCCATGATTTGTAGAGGCACTATTGCCATAGTAAGCGTTCGCGTAGCGTGGCCGTAGGCCAATCGCATTCTAATTCCCTACTCCCTACTCCCTACTCCCTATTAAAATTAAAGCGAACTAGAATCAAGACTTGCAGCTTCACCAGGAGTTTCAGGCAAGTGTATACCACACTCTTGCTTAAGGCCATGAAAACGGGTATCCCGTTCATCCTGATCATCAAAGGATAAAGGTCGGCTGGAATGCCAATCACCGACGGTTGTATAACCCTCATCAAACATAGGATGATAGGGTAAGTCATGAGCTGTCAGATACTGATAGATATCCCTAGAGTGCCAGTTAAGAATTGGCAAAATCTTGTGCTGCTCTCCCTGCTTGTTAACCCAGCCCATCGTCTTGCGGTGGTCAGTCTGTTGCTTGCGCAATCCTGCTAACCATCCCGTTGCGTTCAGTTCCCGCAAAGCGCGTTGCATCGGTTCCACCTTGCGGATCTGGTCGTAGCGGTTGAGGGATTCCACATCCTGCTTTTCCCAGAGTCTGTCATACAACGCTTCCATCCGTGCTGGACTCATGGCAGACTGGTACACTTTAACATTCAAGTTGAGCCGTTCGATCAACTCCTGGGCAAATCGATAGGTTTTCACCGGTAGGTAGCCCGTATCTACCCAAATTACTGGTATATCTGGCACCACAGTAGTGACCAAGTGCAGCATGACCGCTGACTGGATCCCAAAGCTGCTACTCATCACTAAGCCATCACCAAAGGTTTCAGCTGCCCATTCTACGATTTTGGTAGGGCTAGCCTCAGCAAGTTGCTGATTTACTGCTTCCAAATCCAGCTCAATTTGGTTTGATGTCACCCCGGTCATGGGCTCTAACTGCTGAGATTGAGGCTGATTTGTTTTCCCATTCCCATCGAAGTGATCAGGGCTTTCGATAGGTGCAGCCTGTTGATTTCCAGAAGCTTGATCAGAAGCGATCAGATTCAGTCGCGGCATGGTGGTAGTATCTTGTTTGTACTCTGGATATATTGCTATGGTAGTTTATTCGTGAATAATCTCTTTGGGGAGAGGCAAGAGGCAAGAGGCAAGAGGGTGGGGAGTGTGGGAAGTGTGGGAAGTGTGGGAAGTGTGGGAAGTGTGGGGAGTGTGGGGAGAGGGGAGATGAAATTAATGTGTAGTAGTAATTTCCAGAATTGGTATAGGCTCGATCATACTGATGAGGTATAGTCAATTTTATTACCCCTAATCCCGATTCCCGACTCCCGACTCCCGACTCCCGATTCCCTACTCCCTACTCCCTACTCCCTACTCCCTACTCCCTACTCCCTACTCCCTACTCCCTACTCCCTACTCCCTACTCCCTATAATCCTAAGAGTCTTCTTCAGTGATCGGCTCCCCGATATCAAAGATAATCACAAATTGAGCATCGGGCATTAGCCGTTTCAGAGCCTGCATATGACCCTCTGCATCGGATCGCTTGCGGAACCGAGCAACAATTACTCTTTGCATCTTGGGCAATAGGCGCACCACCACCCATGGATGTAGGCGTTCAGCATAGGACATAATCTAATGTATCTCCTGTTATAAGGGGTTCTAGAGCCAGCCTTCAGCCTGGAATATCTTCAGGCTGGCTCTTCCCGTTTAACGTTTAACGTCTGGGGCAATTTTATGATAACATAAAAAAACCACTATTATAACATATTTTAAAAACTTTTGTAACAAATTTTGGAGGGAATCGGGAATCGGGAATCGGGAATCGGGAGTCGGGAATCGGGAGTCGGGAGCCGGGAATAGAGACTCAATGGAGAATTTCTAGATAAGACCTCTTGCAAAAGTAGTTTTCTGATAGTGTTTGCGTCAATTCTTATCCACTGTTCCCTGTTCCCTGTTCCCTGTTCCCGACTTCTGCAAGAAGTCTATATAAAAAAACCAGCCATTGACAGGGGCTGGTGATACTTGCTGTGTTGGGAGGAGAAAACCTAGGGCCAATACGCTTACAGTGTGCCTTTATCCCTGGCTGTGAGCTCAAGGTCTTAAGGACGTAGTGGTCCTCTGGTAATCAGTTATGTAAATAAATGTAACGAAGATTTTAGAATCACGCAACATTTCTTAATAGTTTTTTTACGGAGTCGGGAGTCGGGAGTCGGGAGTCGGGAGTCGGGAGTCGGGAGTCGGGAGCTTCCGAGCAAGGCCAACGGCTGACCGCTGACCACTGACCGCTGACCGCTTACACTTTATTCTTCATTTTTCTGGATCGATTAAAATAGTTTTTGGTTGCTCAACATCAAATAGAGAAGCCGACAGGAGAATAACTGGTTTGTTGGTTTTGTTTTCACCATAATGAACCATTCCGCTAGATTCAACTAGAGAATCTCCAACCGTTAGTTGTGTAGTCTGCCCTGCTTGCATAATTAATTCTGTGCCATTAGCTTTCCTTACTTTAGCCTCTCCTTTCACAACAGTAAACGTTAACGTGCCAGCCTCTACTAGTGCAATTTGCATGCCGGTATGAGTATGAGTAGGGAGTTTTGTTCTAGGTTTGATGGTATGGCGAATAAGTTGCAGAATTTCCTTTTTTTCTTGATTCGGATAACCACTACCTAACACTTCACTGGTAACCGATTGAGTGTAACTATTGGGTGAGGATGTTTCTTGGCTGTTAACAACTATACATCCAAAAGTTAAGATAGCTAATGGTAAAATTATAGACAGTTTTTTCATACTATAGTGTTTGGATTTGGGTTGTGAATACATGAACTAGAAACATTGTCTAGCAACTATGATCCCAGTGATTGATCCGTTCTGCGACCCTGCCCACCCTACATCAACTATGGTCGGCAGTGATTGATCCGGTCTGCTTCACTATTCTGATGGTGGGCAGTGTCTAGCAACTATGATCCCAGTGATTGATCCGGTCTCATGCACTGCCCACCCTACATCTACTGCCGACCCTACATCTATATCAACCCCATCCGATGGTGGGCAGTGTTTAGAAATTATCATCCCAGTAATTGATCCTGTCTGATGCACTGCCCACCCTACATCTGCCCACTGCCCACCCTACATCAACTTCCCGATTCCCGATTCCCGATTCCCGATTCCCGATTCCCGATTCCCGATTCCCGATTCCCGATTCCCGATTCCCGATTCCCGATTCCCGATTCCCGATTCCCTCGTAATAATTTCAGGCTCCTACTTGGAAAATCAGATAAGCGCCGGATAGGGCTGCTACTGTGGCGAGGATGGTAATCCAAATCGGATAGTAGCTGCGAATTACTTTATCGTCTTCGATACTGATGGTTTCAATATCAATCCAGGGATTAACACCCCGACGAAACCAACCAGTGACGATTACATTCTGGTTAACTAAATTACTAACACGGGTGGGTTGAGGTAGGATATTACCTAGTGGTCCGAGATAGGAACAGTAATTTAGTCTGACTAAACCTGTTGAGGTTTGTAATATTAAATCTTGTCCGAGCCAATTGCGTAATCCCGAACGTCCTAATAGTTTTCCGCTTAAGATAACAGGACGACTATCGGGAGGTAGGGTAGCGTTAGTGGCGAAATAATCTCCTAAGTCGGGGTCAGTACCGATATTAGTAGGTTTGAGGTCGGGAAAGTAATTATTAATCCAGAGAAAGACACTGATACTAAAGGCAATTAAGATACAAGCATCGATAAAGGAATTGGCATTATGTAGCCAAATTAACTGCCAAATGTCGAAGAGGTCAGACAGTTTACCAATTATCCAAAGTATCCCTCTTAGGGCTGCCCCCATTATTACTCCAAAAATTAGGGTACTTTGTAGCAGGGGTAAGGCTTTGTAACTGTTGCTGAGTTTAGAGAAAAATTCAGCTCGATTGCGACTGGCAGGAATTAGGGCGGGTAAATCTAGTTCCGGATTAAGCTTGAGAAAGTGGGCATAGCGCTTAGGTAAATGTAAGCGTTCTCCCAGTAGGGGATGGGCAGAGTTGATGATTAACCAGTAGCGGTAGGGATTAGTACAGTCCCATTTTAAGATGTCTTCAAAGGGGGTGGTGGGGGAAAAACTGCCGATAACTATGGCTTGCTGATAACCGACGGGCAGTAAGACATCAAAGCTTTCTAATAGCCCACTGGTTTGGCCGGAAATTTGGATGTCTTCGCTTATCCCTAGGGCAATTTTTAGTAAGGCGCGGGTCAAGCCATTGGGATTACCTGTGGTTGAGATGGCGATGCGATCGCTATAGTAAACTCTAGCTCTAGATAACCATAGCAGCGGTAAGCTCAATACCCAGTAAATGCTGTAACAGAGGGAAGCAACAGTACCGGTAATTCCTAAAAGGATTGCGCTTAACCATCCCCTAGCACCAGGTAATTTAACTAGCAGTAATTCCTTTAGCTTCTCTGCCCACTGAGGGATTTGCCAATAGATAGTGTAAGGGATTTGAATAATTAGTACCCCTAGGGACATCAAGATGAAATCCCGATTGATAATATGTCCTAGCTGACCAGCGTAGATGTTGGCAATTTCATCATCTTTGAGCTGGTCTAATAATCCCTGACTAACTACAATGCGAGCAGTGCGAGGTAAGTTACCATAGGTCAGGGCTACGGTGGCGTCTGTGGGTAAGACTTTTAAGCTCGGTAAGGGCAGACGTCGTTTGCGGCAAACCTTTTGGATGACTTTAGCGGATTCTGGATGGCGGGAAGCTAGTTGAGTTAGGGATAACGGTTCAAGACCATGAAACTGTTTTAGCAATCCATCCATTAACCACGGCGATAGGATAAATAGGATTGCTATGGTAATTCCTACGGCTAGGGTTGGGTCACGGTATAACAATTGGAAGGGTTGGAACCACGGTAACTCTACCAAGATGGAATTGATGGTTTCCATGGCGAATTCGACGCTTAAGCGCAGTAGCCAGAAAAATGCGATCGCAACCGTGATTGCTACTAACCACAACCGTTCCATCTTGGGAGATTTCAGGGGATGCCAATGCTGTGCTCGTCCACAGTTGCGCCATCGAGGACGAGGAGTGTAGAGGGTGGGAATATCCGGGGGAGAGTAGGGAACTGGTAATAGGGAAGAAGATGAAGCAGTCTGGTTTGGTTTACGGCTCAGTTTCAGTGGGCTAGACGCCTGATCCTCTAGGGGAGTAAACCCTGTGGCATCAGTAGGGGATTTAGCAGCAACAGGATACTTGGTAATTAACTCAGCCTCAGTTTTAGCTGCCCATTCCTGTATCTGGGGGTCAGGGTGTTCCCTCAGGTGTTGGCAAAGTGCGATCGCTTTTTCTGGCTGACCATGCTTAGGATAAGCCTGCACTAGGGATTGAGAGGCTTCCGTCACAATGGAGTCATCCAACTCCATCTCACAGACACCTTCTAAGTGTGCGATCGCATCCTGGTAATTGCCCTGTTTCAGAGCTTCTAGACCAGCTGCCAGAGTTGGATTAGGAATAGATGCCATGAGGTTTCTAGTAGTTTGTCCCTATCTTCCTCTAAGATACCCTTGGGCTACAGATTTGATCTCAACATACCTCGCAGCATTAGGGAATTCCGTAAACAAAATACCAATTAAAGCAGGGTGGGCAAAGTTCTTTTATCTATAAAACAAAAAAAAAACAAAATGTTTTTGCCCACCCTACATGCTGATCGCTGTTTTGACTAGACCGGGATTAAATTACCCCAAAATAATGCTTTCGAGGAATCATATCCTCGAACCCGATGAATGTTTGCTTTAATTGCTTCCTTAGTTAAATCCTGCAAAAGCGTGCCTGCCTGAACCATCAGGTAACCTTCCCGATCTGGAATAGAAAACCAGCCATACTCTTGTTTGTAGCCTTCAAACCCTGCAATCGAAATTATAATCGTAATTAAGGATCTATCCTTATGAGGTGCAATCGAAATCTCTTCGGAATCGACCTTTTTGATGTATTTCATATACTCTTCTTCTCGATCGTAAATATACAACCCATAGTTTTCTTGTTGTGAAAATTCTTTTAAAAATTCTTCCGGGTATCCTAAAGCACGAGAGATGATGTCCAGTAGCTGGTTAAAAAAATCAAAGTATTGCTCTGTCGTTGTAATTTCTCCCACTTCAAATCGGCTATAAGTTCCATGAAAAACCGAACCTTCACCGGTGTAGGCATCTTCTCCGTAATACACCTCAACTGAAT
The DNA here is from genome assembly GCF_010692445.1 of Moorena sp. SIO3E8. NCBI lineage: Bacteria > Bacillati > Cyanobacteriota > Cyanophyceae > Coleofasciculales > Coleofasciculaceae > Moorena > Moorena sp. SIO3E8. The sequence continues at coordinate 103,691 of NZ_JAAHHM010000010.1, forward strand.
CCTGGAGATTTTCTAGATCTTGATCTATTCTGACTCTAGCTTCAATCGGATCCTTAACATAAAAAAAACCAAACTGATTCAGGTAATCTCTTACTTTATCGATGAGATTCGCTTCTGTTCCATCCAATTCATCAATTATCGGATATCGTTCGAGTTCAATAACAGTCATAATTCAACTCCTTATTTTTGTTATTTTCCAGATCGAAAAGGCGCGATTACTGATCCATCAGAAATTTTTTACAGCCGCTTCAATCTCCTCTCTCGGTCCTAATGCCACCAAACGCAAGTATCCTTCTCCACAATCCCCAAACACGGAACCGGGGACGCCCACAATCCCGGTCGATTGCAACATTTTTTGAAAAAACTGCCAGGATGACAAGCCTTGGGGTGCCTTCACCCAAACAAAAGGACTATCAATGCCACCAAAGCACATTAGCCCCGTTGCTGACAAACCCTCTCGGAGCAAGCGAGCATTTTCCAGGTAATACTTTACCACCTCCTGACATTCTTGTTGCCCTGCTGGGGATAAAGCAGCGATCGCTCCGTGCTGGGCAATATTGGCCGTACCCCAAAACTTAACAGCATGCCGGAGCCGCCACAAATCATTTAACAAAACTCGCGGAATTCCCCACCTTCTTTCAAGGTGGGGATGGATAGCGAGACGACGGCTTGTTGCGAATCGTGCTATAATGAAGTTGGTCGATGACCCGCCTGACTGACTAAAAGGCTACCTTACAAACGGTCTAATATTCTGTAAGTTTTTAGACCTACAGGTGTACAAAGTACTAGCAGAGCTCAGGGTCAGAAGTTACCGCAAGAATAAGGCAGCCTTTATGGTTGGTCGGCTATGGGTAAAAGGGTTAAAACTTTATGATTAAGGCTGCCTTATTCTAAGGTTTCGTCTCCGGGAAGAGACAAGCCCCGGCTGGTTGACCACAGAGTCGTAATTCCAAGGTGAGTCTGTCGAGAGAACTATACGTCTGCGGAAGGCGGATGTCTGCCTGTGGACGCTGAGTAAGACCAATTCCAGCAGGCGCGCGCCTCTGGTTGAGGCTTCGGCGGATGAAGCGGGAAACCCAAAAGACGAATAAGACCGTCCCTGATTTGAGTTGAGTATGGGAAGCCCCAACCTCAGCGAAGCAGGTTGGGGTACTTCACTTCTCCTGGCACTGTATTTTTAATGGTTAGCCCTTGAGGAATAACGCACCACCCCACCCTCAAACCGGTGAAATTTGCCGATTTGGAAAAACTGCCAATTTCAATGGCGCATTCTTTGGCCCCTTCGATTTCATAAATACTCTGGGGTATGTTTGGGGTCGTAATAAATGCGCTGTAAACAGCATCGAAAATAATTACAGCTTGGTGACTTCTGGCATAGTCCACAAAAGCTTGGAGCTGTTCGGGAGTAGCAACCGCTCCCGTGGGGTTATTGGGAAAGCACAGATAAATCAGATCTACTTTTTCATCCGGAAGCTTGGGCACAAAATTATTGTCCTCGCGACAGGGCAAGTTTACCAATGGACGACCTGCGACTAAGGTTCCTTCCACAAAAGAGGGGTAAGTGGGGTTTTGTACTGCTACTGTATTATCTGGAGCAAACAGTTCTTGAATATTTACCGAAACCGATTGAGCGCCATCGCTGATAAAAACTTCGGACGGATCGATGTCCATTTTTTTCTGGTAATAGTCGGCACAAACTGCCGATCTCAGGGCTGGATTTCCGGTAATATCTTCATAACCCGTATAAGTTTGGCGATCGCCCAAGCGATTTGCTGCCTCTACTAAAGCCCGCACCACTGTAGGTGGCAAAGGCTGAGTAGTGTCACCAAAAGCCATCATAAATAGTTGTTGTTGTGGATGGCTTGCTCGATAGGCTTCAACCTTACCCCAAACTTGGTTAAAAACGATTTCGGTATAGGTTTTTCCTCCACTTAACTGACTCAGAGATAAATTTTTAGTAGCCATCTTGAATACGGGAAGGGGACTCCCGTTATAAACGTTAGTTTTAGCGGGAGGGGAATTCCCGCAGATTAACAAGTTGTTCGCGTAGCGTGGCCTACGGCCAGCGATAGCGAATCGTTATTGATTAGACATATATTCATAGCCGTCAGCCTTGAATATTGTTTTTAGATACTTTGGATGCACATCAATCTTTCTGTCAGATGCCTGTTCGCGTAGCGTCGGCTTTGCCGAAAGTACAAAGCTTGGACGATAACGAATGGCGATCCGACCTGTATACTGTCCGGCGTATTTCCCTTTTTTGATATCAGCTTTGACGATATCTCCTGTCTGAAAACCTTTGAAAAACTTAGCAGAGGGAGCATGAGCCTTTGGGAAACCGTATTTATTTGGTCGGCATCTTTGACGAACACCATGACCTTTGGCTGTAACTGTTAGTGGCTTCATTCCGTTTAGTAATAATTTTTTAGGAGTAGATTTACCCACACAAATAGCATCAGTCCAATGAGTCTTCTCAATACCTCTGGTTTTTCGGTTGAACTTGGTCAAGCCACCAGTACCTGTCTCAACAGGCAGCCCAGTTAGTTTTAGTCTTCTCCATAATTCCCAACGGGTTGCGTTGACGGCTGCTGCATCTTTCAAAGGGGTTTTTGCTTTGGCTAATACCTTTTTGAGAGTTTCCGGTTTTTTTATTAAAAATTTCTCAATCGGATCATTGCCTTTTTTCTGATTACAGCACCGACAAGCAAGAGTCAAATTACTAACTCGATTACTACCACCTTTTGACTTTGGGATAATGTGCTCAACCTCTAAAGGTGTATCAAGAGCGCCACAGTAAACACAGTTATGCCCCCACTTAGCAAGTAGATACTCTTTCACCTCAAACCCAAATAGTTCACCGTGTTGATACTCGATCCCTGACACTTCTGGATTTTGCATTTTTTGAGTATCGAATCGCACCAACTCTTGAGATATTGCTGCTATGGGGCACAGTTTTATTAGTCGTCTAGTCCAAGTTTCAATATTGAGTACTTGACTCATCAATGATGGAGGCAACCAACCTTCTGGGCGCTTTCGGTTGAGAAAACGAGGTTTACGATAACGAGTCTTTCGACTTCTCCTGCCTCGCCTTAAAGCTCTTCTGGATTCCAAAGAATTTTTGATGTTCTGCCCTCGATGATTGATTTCTAATGCGCTTGTTACCTGTCCAGTGTGTTCTTGGACGACAGCAATTCCGGTTGTTTTTGAACCAGGGTCTATTTTGATTCTGTGTGGATGAGTGACAGAATTATCGATACTCCTGTCCTGCATGATGATAGTGAATGGATAACGCTTGAATACTTTAGCTCTCCCTTTTTTGAGTAATTCTCTAGCTCGCGCTGGATGGCACGGATCTAAAGGTTGTTTATTTTGATCTAGAACGAAAACTCGCATTACTTTGAACACTCCACAAGTGGGTAAAGTTTGCCTTGACAATGTTATAAGAGCTTGAGAGGCTAACAACACTTCCTTAACTCATTACAGATGTTTAATTGCTAGCAACAGAGCTGAAGACTGGCACGCATCTACAGGTGTTATGACTCAAATAACGTAGACCATTATTAGGTCTCAGTCTGGTCAACTATGAGCTTTTTCAAGCTCCCGCTATAGTCCGATAGGACTTAGCGGTGAGTTGTTGACTGAATCGGAATGGATAACAGATGAGTAACTATCGCCTTGGTAGCATCTGCACCAAGAGCTTTAGCATTTTTTTCGTGAGGGCTCAATCGCCCTCAACACTAAATGATTTATGGGTTATATCATGTCTAGGCTAAATTCCTAGCTTTTGCTCTATGTACTCCGAAAGTTGATAGTTTATGAAGCTTCTCCCACCTGGCTATCGCCGAGGTGGGAGTGTCCTATGCACACCTTAGAACTACGAAGCGTCCATAAGTCACACAGACAAGCCCAGCTTCTAGGCGGTCGTCCAGAACTTTTGCTGGAACGACCCTCGTTGTCATTTCTGCGAACGAGCTTAAGTACACCTCTAGCCCCGATGTTGTAAGCGCCATTAAGATCGGCATTGAATAGCTTAGCTGAAGGGAAGGTTGCTAGGGCATAATTCCTTGAATCACGTCTAACCGTGCCAGAACCGTCATAGGCAAGCTTTGAAGTATAGGCAGCTACAACTTCTATTACCTTTCCACCCAACTCAGTCCACTTCATCTGTGTAAAGTCGCGAATTTTTGCTTTGAGCCATCCGTGAAACCTTTGTCGTAGATTAGACCGCTTCCTTCCACCTTTTGGTTTCCATCCTTTGAGGTTCTCAAATACGACCGCTTCAGAATTAAATTGTTCAGCAATCTCAACAATTCGCTTTGAGACAATGTGACCAATTTGGGTGTTGATTCTTTGGCATTTTTGATAGGTTTTAGAACAAAAACCTTTATGAAGTCTTCCGCCCTTACCCATAGTCTTAGACGCCCGCATAGATAAGGATTTTAGTCGTTTGTCCCGACGGTCTATGTCTCTCCCAGGATGTATAAACTCCCTGTGGATTACAGTGCCGCTATGGGTCACAACTGCTATTGTTGCGGCAGTGTTAATTCCCAGATCTACCGCAGTCACATTGGATTCTGGTTTCCGTTTTTCTGGCTTACAAGTAAACGGAACCGATAAATGACAAGCCCTTTCATTGAAAATCAACGAAGGGGACATCATCTTGTTACTGGCACAGGCGTGCCTTTCCCTCAGACCAGCAATTTGAACAGTAGTCCAAACCCAGTCTGAACCGTCAAAAACCTTGATTTCGGCTTGATCAAAACCATGTAGTTTATAGCATTGGCCTTTGTACAAGGCAGGATAACAGCCAGTATCAGCGTTTAGTTTTGGTGGCTTGCTATCCCTCCTTTTTCTTGTACCCGACTGCCATTCGCGGTAGCGGGTTACATAACTACTAACCTGACCAGCAGCAAAGGAGATCGCAGCACGACGGTAATAGCTAGGGAATTTGTAAAAAGATTTGTTAAATTGCGCGTATTTGATGTTAGGACGTTTGGCTGTTTTATGCATCAGCCTCTCAACGGCAGGGGTTAGCTGATCAGCTGTTAAACACCCCAACTCAGACCAATGAGTATAAATAATTCCGACCAAATACCGACAAGCTTGGCGATACACTTTAATCGTCTCCCTGAACAATGTCCTTTGAACGGAAGTCACATTAAGCTGCCATTTGTCAGTTCGTATGACTTTGGTCGGCGTTTTCACTGGTCTAATAAACTTTCCTACACTTAATATCTTAGCTTTTAAAAGATTGGACGACAATTAAACAATCAGTGTTCCAGGTTTGTAGTAATTACTATTGGCGTGGACTAACCCCCACCTGAACGAGGTGGGGGAATGCGTCTCACGTCCTGTTCAAAACCTCTAGGGGTAAGTGGGCAGCACCTTGAATGTATTCCAGGCAATTTTCACTTCCACACATACAATCAAATCCCCGATCCATAGACCATTCCGTTGATGGATAAAAGAATGTGAATTCTTCTCCTATTTCTATTTTTCGGAGTGCCCTAACCACCATATTTTTAGTATCGAAGCAAACATTGGGATCGCAACTATGATTTATGTATTGCAAAAACTCGGGGTCGAGCATAATATGTTGGTGATCGCTAATTTTGACGGTTAAATAGTTGGGGCGATCGAGGACTTCTTTAGGGCCAAAATTATGGATGAACTGTCCGGGCATAAACTCGACGGTGGCATGTAGGGATTTGCTCCCAGTTTTGGGACACTCGCGGATTTCTGCAAAATCTTTTACGTTTGTTATTTGTCCAGTAACCTGCATTAATCTCAATTCTCGGATAACTACAATCTCTAATTTACTTTTGGGGATAGACGTTATTGATTGTTGCCATATTTTAGACTATTTTGCGTTCTAATATATGGTAAACTTATCAAAACTTAGCTCTGATTGCTCAAAACTGAACTTGAGTTTTATGGTCACTGCCAAATCGTTATACATTCTAATATATCATCTATCGACAAGGTTAAATAAAATAAAGTCTAGGCATATGCCTGGCATGCCAACCTAATTGCTCCCTTGGAAACCACACCAGTTGCAAATGTAACTCCCCATCTTCCCATCTGCTCACAGCTCCGACACTTCCGTGTTCAACACGTCTACCAATTACCCATAACCAATTACCTATCATCAATCCGCCATCTCTCAACCACTTGTCGCAATCGCGCAGGTAACCAACTGTCATACTTAGGATAAACTGGCAAACGCGCTACTAACGTCCATCCAGCTGGTTCGATCACGTCTCGCAATCGATAACTATGGGGATGAGGATAATCGGGATTCACCTCATCCTTGGGACTAATTCCTCCTAAATCCCGTGCGCCAGCCTCCAAACAAGCTAATAGAGCAGAAGACCGTTGAGGCAATTGCCCAACAGTATCAACTAAATTGGGAGGAATTTGGATAGTAATATCCAAGGGCAAAATCTGACGGGCCTTCCGAATCACCTTTAGCAGCTGATTAATCCCGAAAGACTGACTATGAAACATTTCTGTAGTGCCCTGACTATAAGGTTGCAGGATGACCTCTTGGATATGACCATACTCACCATGAATTTGTGCGATCGCATTTAAACTTTCCCACCAATCCTCCTCACTCTCACCAATCCCCAACAACAAACCGGTCGTAAAGGGAATCCCCAATTCTCCCGCCCATTGCAACTGTTGTAGTCTAACTTCTGGTATCTTACTGGGAGCATAGCAATGAACGGTTTTGAGCAACTCCGGTGTCAATTGTTCCAACATCAACCCCATAGACACATTCACCTGCTTGAGTGCCGCCATCTCCTCCCAACTCAAGGGTCCAACATTAGTATGGGGCAAAAATCCCAGAGACAAAGCCAGGTCACACAAATCATAAATTCGTTGAAACCAAGCTTTGCGCCGTGAAGACCTAGGATGAACCTCACCACTGAGAATCAGAATTTCACAAACACCCTGAGACTGAAGCAACCTTAACTGATTTTCAGCATCCTCCAGAGTCAACCAAGGACTGCTACCCGGTTCAGCACGAAAATTGCAGTAGCTACAGCGATTAAAGCATTCATAAGTGGGAACCAAAGTGTAGGCAGGGCTGTAGGTAATGATTTGGGAATCAGATTGGCAATCAGAAACGTTCATAGGAAAAAACACCCGCGCAAGTTAGAAGTCAGAAGTCAGAAGTCAAAAGTAAGCTATGACTAAGTTTCGGAGTTTAGGAATGTCAAACATCTTAATGCGTAGTGCTATATCAATGTTCCCTGTTCCCTGTTCCCTGTTCCCTGTTCCCTATTCCCTACTCCCTACTCCCTACTCCCTACTCCCTACTCCCTACTCCCTACTCCCTACTCCCTATTAGCTACTAACTAATGCCTGTTGTTTAGCATAAATATTTTTCATATGCTTCTTAACAGTATTGGTAGTAATATAAAGCCGAGCCGCAATTTCTTTGTAAGACAGTTTAGCTTTCTTAAGCAACCAAACTTCAGCTTCCCGGTTAGTCAATCCATATTTTTTAGCATCAGTAATAGCAGCATTATAGCCAGAACTATGGCGATTCTCTAGAGTGACTAACAGATAATGCTGTGCTTGATTATCCAAGACTAACCATCTGACCCTAACTCGAAACTTTAAGGAATTATCCGTTTGGATTTCCGACTCAAGAATCATTTTTTGCCCAGAAAACCAATCGCAACTATCAATTAACCCTTCGCACACTCGCCAAATTGACTCAGGGATAGAACTCATCTGTGACTGATATTGACAGAGTTGACGACAAATGCGACGCCCACGTTCATTAGCATGAACCCACTTTCCTTGAGACGTCAGAATCAATACACCGTCAACAAACCCTTCAAGAATAGCTTGTAGAAGGAATTGAGAGTTTTTCGATTGTAAACTAGAAATTTTAGACTTATTTTCTGAATGACTGAGCTGAGCGAAACTTTTAACTTGCTGGTTAATCTGGGACTGTAAGCTATACATGTTGAATCTCCTTCAATACCCATAACGCATGCGAATTACCCAAGAACTCTATACAGAGATGGCTGAATTGAGTAACTCGTCGTGGCTTACTTATACAGTCATTTTTATAGGCGAACTCCTGTAGCTACAATGAGCAAGCTACAGATTTCCCAAGTTCGTTGCATTTGTTTGCAATCAAGGGTAGCCGGGTGAAGGGACCGGAAGGAAGGTGAAGTTTTTCGACAGTTATTGGTTTTTTATTTGTTTTGTGGAGTGAAAATCCGAAATTATACTCTTGAGGGGTGTTGCTATATATATATATCTCTCAATAAATACCATTAGATTACGGCAATGTGTAGAAATCGTGAATGGGCTAGCTAAGCCAAGTCATGAAACTACCTTGCCACAATTTTGTCACTCTATTACATGATCCATGAGCAATGAATCCAGCATTTATCGATGAGTGGTTTCCAGATGAGTTACAAGACAACTATATATATAAACTGATCAACCCACGACGGGTCGGTTTAACTCGCTGTCGGGCAGAGTATTTCGTGCGATTGTGGGCTTATCTACTCCTCAAGCAACAGGAATTGAGTGGTCGCTTAAGAAAACCCCTTAGCCAATTGACCATACCGAAAGGGTTTGTGCCCTGTACTAATCGAGAAGCGGCAGAACTGTTCTATGCTAACAAAGACCGAGGAAGCGATCGCGCTGCTGGGATGATGATTGATATCCTAGTGGACCTCGGATTAATTGAGAAACTCTTTGATGGCAATACGATTTGTATCAGAATTCGCCCTGTTGCCCATTTAACATCATCTAACCCATTAGCTGAGGCCATACAGTTCCAAGTTGATGGCTTTAATCCCCGCACTGATGCTGTGATCGTGGCGAATTTCTTGGCTCGCAACTACAACTGGATGAGTAATACAACCAATTATATCCCCTTCAAAATTACCAAGCTGCTACGGAGCTGGGCACATCAATACCCCAGTAGTATGCGAGTGCTACGTCGCTGTGATACCTCTGCTCCCGTTGGATTCTATATGCTCTATCCCACCGCCAGTGAGTCTGAGGAAAAATTCTTCCTTCCCCCTATCAATAGTCTCTATTTGAGTTCCAGCTCCACTATCGACCCCCTAAAAATGGCTACCCCCGGAAATCCGGATTGTACTTCGGTCTTAGTCAGGAGTTGGATGATTGATACTCCTTATATAACTCACCAAAATGTGTGTCGATTCCTGGAGGATGTGCAGCAAACCCTAGTGGGTATGGAAGCTGATTTTCCGAACCTTTGGGATTTATACGCCATGACCATCCATCCCAGTTATCAAGAGCTGTCAATGGCGATAGGATTTCAGAAAATCGGTGATCAGACCAATTCCTCTGTGTCATGGCTGTATACATCAGTAGACCAATTTTTGAATCTAGCCATGGAAAAGGCCATATCAAAACTGGAATTTAGGTGCCATGGCGCTGAATCAAGACTGACCGGGTGACAAGCTGCTTGAAAATATCAATTTAATAGTTTGGTGGAACAGGCATCGTTGTGGAACCGTCAAGTTGCTGGAATCTGCATATTCGTGGAACGGGCATCTTGCCCGTTTCATTTTCCGGCGAACAGGATGCCCACCCCACAGGCATCGTGGTGGAACAGGCATCGTGGTGGAACGGGCATTGTGGTGGAACGGGCATCGTGGTGGAACAGGCATCGTGGTGGAACGGGCATCTTGCCCGTTTCATTTTCCGGGCTATAGCGCTACGCGCAAGTGAGAAGTCAGAAGTCAGAAGTCAGAAGTAAGCTATGATTAAGTTTCGGAGTTTAGTAATGTCCTAATCTTAATGGGTAGTGCTATAGCAATTAAGTATTACGGTGGGCAGTGCATCAGACAGATAATAAAGCTTGCAAAGGGCTTTGCTAGGCACTGCCCACCCTACGATTCTCTACATCTGGTGACAAAAGCGATCGCACCTTTTTTATTAAGTAATGTTAAGTTGTTATAGCAGTCAATCAGACAGATTCAGAAGCTTGTCATAGCGTTGGTAGGCAGTGCCCACCCTAGGATTAATCCCTAGGATTAATCAAAATTTTCCCAGCTCTGAGCAATCATTGACTAAAGCAATCACTGCTATTTTTGTTAAGCAATGTTAAGCTAATATAGCACTGGATCAAACGGATTAACCAAGCTGGCCATATAATGGCCTAAGTCTTGCCCAGTATAGGATTAATACCTTTGATTCATCCCTCGTATTAAGCAAAATGGTGCCAGCTTTCAGTAATCATTAACGAAAGCGATCGCATAGTTTTTATTAAGTAGAGTTAAGTAGTTTTAAATAAAGTTACGATTAAACCCCGAAAATGTATTTATCTTCAGCATTGTATTAGGATAAATACAGACAGGCAAAACAAGCCTGCTGAACCTAGATAATCTAATAAACGCAATCATCCGAACATGACTACCACATTAAACCAGCGTAACGCTAACGTGTGGGACCGGTTCTGCGATTGGATCACTTCCACCAACAACCGCCTTTATGTAGGCTGGTTCGGTGTACTGATGATCCCTACATTGCTAACCGCTACCATCTGCTTTATCATCGCCTTCATCGCTGCTCCTCCTGTGGACATCGATGGCATCCGTGAGCCTGTTGCTGGCTCCTTGATTTATGGCAACAACATCATCTCTGGTGCTGTTGTTCCTTCTTCTAACGCCATTGGCTTGCACTTCTACCCAATCTGGGAAGCAGCTTCCTTAGATGAGTGGCTCTACAATGGTGGTCCTTACCAGCTAATCGTCTTCCACTTCCTTGTTGGTATCTTCACCTACATGGGTCGTCAGTGGGAGCTGAGCTACCGTCTAGGCATGCGTCCTTGGATCTGCGTTGCTTACAGCGCTCCCTTGGCTGCTGCTACTTCTGTGTTCCTAATCTACCCCATTGGACAAGGTTCCTTCTCCGATGGTATGCCTTTGGGAATCAGCGGTACCTTCAACTTCATGTTCGTGTTCCAAGCTGAGCACAACATTCTTATGCACCCCTTCCACATGCTGGGTGTAGCTGGCGTATTCGGCGGTTCACTGTTTAGTGCTATGCACGGTTCTTTGGTGACCTCCTCCTTAGTGCGTGAGACCACCGAAACCGAGTCTCAGAACTATGGTTACAAGTTCGGACAAGAGGAAGAAACTTACAACATCGTTGCAGCTCACGGCTACTTCGGTCGTTTGATCTTCCAATATGCGTCCTTCAACAACAGCCGTTCCTTGCACTTCTTCTTAGGTGCTTGGCCTGTAGTAGGCATCTGGTTTACCGCTTTGGGCATCAGCACCATGGCGTTCAACCTCAATGGCTTCAACTTCAACCAGAGTGTTATTGACTCTCAAGGTCATGTAATCAACACTTGGGCTGATGTACTAAACCGCGCTAACCTAGGTTTCGAGGTAATGCACGAGCGTAACGCTCACAACTTCCCTCTAGACCTAGCTGCTGGTGAAGCTACTCCTGTTGCTTTAACTGCTCCAGTTATCAACGGCTAATCTAAATTTGGCTTAATTGGCTGAGTTTGAGAAAAGCGCTCTCCGTTTGGGGGGCGCTTTTTTGTTTTTATATAAGGGGAATCGGGAATCGGGAATCGGGAATCGGGAATCGGGAATCGGGAATCGGGAATCGGGAATCGGGAATCGGGAATCGGGAATCGGGAACGAAAAAGCTACCCAAGACTGCGCTGCATCCCTTGACCGATCAATCCTATTTGAACATCTAATTTTAAAACACTATATTTAACTGAAAAAGCTGAAGGTAAAGTTGGTAATTTACATCCAAAGTGACTTTGATCTTTAGAACACCTACTTGATAAGCTGACGTGCATTTAAATTGGTTTTTCCCCGTTCCCTACTCCCTACTCCCTACTCCCTATTCCCTGTTCCCTGTTCCCTATTCCCTATTCCCTTTACTATAGACAACAAGCGGAGATTCTGGCAGAATTGCTGGCTGCTGCAATTCATCTGAATGTTCATTGTGGAGAGGAATTTCAGACGCTAATTGCCCAGGAGATGGAAAAATTACCGGATGATGATGAAGAGGAGTAGACCCGGTGGGTGGAACAGGCATCTAGGTGGAACAGGCATCTTGCCTGTTACAATTTCCAGGCGGGCTGTCCCAACCCTGGCTACAAGGCTGAAAATGAGGGCGAGCCCCTCAATAAAGCACCACTAGCAACATTTGCTGTCACAATTTATACAAACTAATAGGCGCTTACCCTGCTAGTGTCATCACAACTGACACCAGATTTGCAGCGCTGTCACCTCTGTTAGATTCTTGTATTTCCTTGCTGGAATCTAGGGGTTGCTGAATTAAAGTATGAAGCGCGATCGTTTGGTTTTGCTAAAGCCCCCTAAATCCCCCGAGCGAGGGATTGCTCGCTCGGGGGACTTTGAAACTCTTGTTCCCCCCAGAATTGGGGGGCTAGGGGGGCGAAACCATACCCAAAATCAGCAACGCTGGAATCTAGGGGTTAGCTTGTTATATCTGTAAGTCTTTTTCGGTTTATCTTGTCCAAATTATTTATAAACACACCATGAGCTTTATGTACAATCAATCGGGTGTGATTTTTGTTGTGTTCTTGCTCATATTTCCGGCTAAAAATAATGGTATTCCGTAAGCATTCAGGTGATGGGGTTGACAAAAAGGGAAGGATGAGTAGTAGTGTAGAACCATGGAAATCAAACCGCCAGCTATCCCAAATAGCTTTGAAGCTCTGGAACTGCTGCCCCAATCAGTTCTG